>NZ_JBFAZW010000184.1:0-13831 GCF_040682015.1 Dactylosporangium sp. NPDC051485 | reverse complement strand
GATGCGGTAGCCCCGCTCGGCCAGCGGCACGGTCGCCTGCCCGGTGCCACAGCCAATCTCCAGCACCCTTACCCCGGGCCATCCCGGCCGGCATCGGCCACGTGCTGCGCCGCCGCCTGGCCCGGCTGCCCGCGCCCGCTCAGACGGTGCTGCGCCACGCCGCCGTCCTCGGCCGCGACGTCGACATCGACGTGCTCAGCGAGGCGTTCGCCGAGGACGAGGACGCGGTCCTCGACGGCCTCGAGGCCGGGGTGCTCGCCGGGCTGCTGGAGGAGCCCGCGCCGGGCCGGGTCCGCTTCGGCCACGCCCTGCTGCGCGACGTGCTCTACGACGACATGCCGAAGCTGCGCCGCCGCCGGCTGCACGAGCGGGTCCTCGGCGTGCTGGAGCGGGTCCGCCCCGCGGACGTCGCCGCGCTCGGCCACCACGCGCTCGCCGCGGCCACCCCGGGCACCGCGGCCCGGGCCGCCGCCCACGCCGCCGCCGCGGCCCGGCAGGCGGCCGCGCTCTTCGCCCACGGGGAGGCCGCGCAGCTCTACGCCGGGGCGCTCGACGCCCTCGCGATGCAGCAGCCCGCCGACCCGGCCCAGCGCCTCGACCTGCTGTGCGGGCTGGTCTCCGGACGGGCCAACTCCGGCGACGTGATCGCCGCCCGGTCCGCCCGGGCCGAGGCCATCGAGGCCGCCCGGCAGCTGCCCGGGTCGGAGCCGCTCGCCCGGGCCCTCGGCGCGTTCGACGCCCCGGTGGCCTGGACTATCCGCCTGCACCGGCACCTCGACCGCGACCTCGTCGAGCTGTTCGAGGACACCCTCGCCCGGGACGACGTGCCGGCCGCGCTTCGCTGCCGGATGCTGGTCTGCCTGGTGTACGAGATCGAGGGCGACCAGGTCGACCGGGCCGCCGAGGCGAGCGCGGAGGCGCTGCGCATCGCCCGGGCCGGGGGCGACGACCTGCTGCTGTGCCAGGCGCTCAACGCCCGGTACTTCGCCGTGCTCAACCCGCAGCGCCGCCACGAGCTGCCCGCGGTCGCCGCCGAGCTGCTCGAGGTGGCCGAGCGGGCCGGGTCGCTGGGGTTCCAGACGCAGGCGTACCACGTGCTGTACCAGGTCGCGCTGGAGCGCTGCGACCTGGCGCTGGCCCAGGCCCACCTGGACCGGGCCCTGGAGCGCTCCACGGCGGGCCAGCTCGGCGTGACCCTGCTGGTGATGGCCATGCTGGGCGCGATCCGGGCCATGTTCGCCGGCGATCACGCCGCCGCCGAGCGCGTCTACACCGAGCTGGGCGAGCGGATCGAGGCCGCCGGGCAGCCCAACGCCGGCCTGGTCGCCACCGGCGGGATCTTCTTCGTCCGGCTCACCCAGGGCCGCGGCGACACCAGCCTGCCGGTGCTCGAGGCGGTCCGCGCGTTCTCCCCCGACGAGATCGACGAGCTCATCGTGCGGGCCCTCGTCGACGCCGGGCGGCTGGACGAGGCCCGGGCCCGCTGGCGGCCGCGGGTCCCGATCCGCGAGGACTACTACTGGCTGGGCTGGATGGGGCTGCGGGCCGAGAACGCGGTCGCGCTCGGGGACACGGCGGTCGCGGAGCACTGCTACGAGCTGCTGCTGCCGTGGGCGGGCCAGTTCGCCGGCCTGGCCAGCGGCAGCATCTCCGGGCCGCCGGTCGACCAGCTGCTGGGCCGCCTGGCGCAGCTGCTCGGCCGCCCGTCGGAGGCCCACCTGCGGGCCGGACGCGAGCTGGCCGCCCGCGTCGGCGCCAAGCCCTGGATGTAGCGGCGCTCAGCCGAAGATCACTCGCTCCCGGCGCAGGAAGCCGCCGCGCACCGAGGCGAGGATCAGCCGCAGCACGGGGCCGGCCTCGCGGTACAGCGCCTGCAGCTCCTGAGGCTCCGCGTAGCGCTCGATCCGGGGCAGCTCGAAGCCCACCTTCGAGCCCTTGCGCACCGCCTTCTCCACGCGCTGCCACTGCTCGCCGCTGACGTAGCGCAGGATCACCGGGAAGAGCGTGTGCTCCTCGTCCTCGATGTGCTCGTCGAGCAGGTCGCGCAGCGTCGCCAGGGAGTCGGCGAGGCGGCCCGCCACGGCGCGGTCGGCGGGGGCGGCGGCGAGCGCGGCGGCCTCGGCCCGGATCCGGTCCAGCAGCGGGTCGAGCTGGCGGTGGTCGTCGGTGAGCTCGCCCAGGTCGACCTCGGCGCCGGCGGTCTCGCGCAGCACCGGCCACAGGACCTCGTCCTCGGCCTGGTGATGGTGGTGGATGCCGGTGCAGAGGTTGCCGAGGTACCACTGGATCTCCCGCGCCCGCTGCGGGGTGCCCGCGGTGTGCCCCTGCGCCATCGCGCGCGTGACCTCGGCGAACCGGCGCGCGTCGCCGCGCATCGAGCGGTGGTTGATCGTGATGCCGAGGAGATTCGGTCCGGATTGCTTCATGTGGTACAGCAGAAGCCCGATCGGTTGGCAGGCACTTAATAGCGGCTTGGTGATTCGTTACCGTTGATGCGTGACGACGACAACGCTGTTCACGCAGGACTTCTGGAACGACCCCCACCCCGTCTACGCGGCCCTGCGGCAGGAGGCGCCGGTCCACCCGCTGACCCTGCCCAACGGCATGCAGGTCTGGCTGGTCACCCGCTACGCCGACTGCAAGGAGGCGCTGGCCGACCCGCGGCTGTCGAAGCGGCAGGGCGCCGGCGACAACGCGCGGTCGCTGTCGGAGCCCACGCGCAGCCCGCTGGCCCACCACCTGCTCGCCGCCGACCCGCCCGACCACACCCGGCTGCGGCGGCTCGTGGCCAAGGTGTTCACCGCCCGGCGGGTCGAGCAGCTGCGCCCGCGGGTCGCCGAGCTCAGCGCCGCCCTCGTCGAGCCCCTGCGCGGCCGGGACCGCGCCGACCTCGTCGAGGCCTACGCCGTGCACCTGCCGATCCAGGTCATCTGCGAGCTGCTCGGCGTGCCGATCGAGGACCAGACCGACTTCCGGCGCTGGACATCGGTGCTGGTCTCGGCCTCGGCCGGCGGCCCGGGAGTGCCCGAGGCGGCGACCTCCTTCGTGACGTACCTGCTGGGGCTCATCGCCCGCAAGCGCGCCGACCCGGCCGACGACCTGCTCAGCGCCCTCATCGCCACCAGGGACGAAGGCGACCGGCTCAGCGAGGACGAGCTCACCTCGATGGCGTTCCTGCTCCTGCTGGCCGGCCACGAGACGACCGTCAATCTCATCGGCAACGGGATGTACACCCTGCTGACCCGGCCCGACGCCCACCGGCGGCTGCTGGCCGACCCGTCGCTGATCCCGGCCGCGGTCGAGGAGTTCCTGCGCCTGGAGAGCCCCGTCGAGACGGCCACCTCGCGCACGGCGACGGAGGCGGTAACCTACGGCGGCGTGACCATCCCGGCCGGCGCCATGGTGGCCATCTCGCTGCTGTCCGCCGACCGCGACCCGTCGCGGTTCCCGGCGCCGGGCGAGTTCGACCTGGACCGGCCGGACAACCAGCACCTCGCGTTCGGCTACGGCATCCACTACTGCCTGGGCGCCCCGCTGGCCCGGCTGGAGGCTCAGATCGCCTTCGCCGACCTGCTGGCCGCGTTCCCGGGCATGCGCCTGGCCGTCCCGCCGGCCGACGTGACGTGGCGCCCCGGCACCCTGATCAGGGGCACCACCGCGCTACCGGTACTGCTGTGAGCGATGCCTGAACCGCTGTAGTCCGCCGCCGCCGAGCAACACCAGCTTCTCGGCGGCGCCGGTGCCCGCCGCCGGGGTGAGCACGATGAGCTGCCGCGACTGGTCGGCCCGGACCAGCGTCTCGCAGCCGACCCCGACCGTGCCCACCTGCGGGTTGTGGATGCGCTTGCGCTCGTCGCGCTGGATGCCCCTCATCGTCCCTGAAGTTCTCGCGGGGCATCCAGGCGGCGCCGCTCCCACTGGTGGCCGTGGGCCGATAAGTCGGGCGCTGGCGCGCCACGACTTATCGTATTTATACCCTGACAGGCGTCAAGTCCGATTTACTGCATTCATGGCATACTCCCGATTTTCGGGCTGACCTCGGTCGGCACGCGTCGGTGCGCCCCCACGGCGGCATGAGCGTGCACCATTTGACATTGTCGTTGCCGTCCGGGGCGGTGATTCCGGGCGGGCTCGGGGATAATCAATCTCATGGGGCAGCTGTCATTCTTCAGTCGCACGGAATTGGCTGCCATGCGCGACCGAACCAGGTCTCGGCGCTATTGCCCGGCAACCGAGCAGTTCCGCCGGGAACACGAGCAGCATCGAGCTTGGGGCCTTGCTCAGCGCCACGCCCAGAAGCTACGCCGCATCCATGGTGGCGTCCCGCCGGTGACCGTGGCCGACGATCAGCGGCCCGACCCGGCCCCCACGCAGGTCCCGCCGACGCTACCGCCCGAACAGGCCGAACACCCCGCCGACCGGGTCGTCGCCGACCACACCGACCCCGCACCGCCGGACCGCAAGGACGGCGCCGCAGAGACCGGGCGCGCCCGCGCGGGCCGCCGCGCACCAACGCCCCCGCCGCCGTCACGCCGGCCCGCCAGTGCGGCAACGCGTCGAACAATCGGCCGCTATCCGTGCTCATCGGCAGCGAATCGCAGCCGGTTCTTGCATCCGCCACGCCCGGCCGGCTGCCAATTCCGCCGAAACCTGCGAAAGGCCGAGCACCATCCCAACGCGCCACCCGCGGAGCAATTCAGTGAATACGGCCGGGCAGGCCAGACGCATTGCTGCTCAGAACCGTGCGAGCACCCCTGAGCATGCCCAGTGCCAACTATCGTGCAAAATCCGCGTCAAATCGTATGCAAACTCCGCCGTGACCTGCGGCTCAGCCTTCAGCACGGTGCCCATCCATCCTGCAACGTCACAGTTCGTGATCACTCGATGTGGTGCGGGCCTTCGGTCAGCAGGGCGCACAGCGCCAGCTCGCCGATCTGCCGCAGCTCGTCGGGACTGCGGCCGGCTGCCGCCTGGACGGCGAGGCCGTCCGAGATCGTGTGGACGAGTGCGGCCAGGGCGGCCGGTTCGTAGCGGGAGGGCAGATCGTCGGCCTGCTCCAGCCGCCTGCGCAGTGCCGCCTCACCGGCTTTGCGCACCGCGATGGCGTCCTGGCGTACGGCGTGCGCGTCGGGTCCGCAGGCGTGCACGCTGTTGACGCACAGGCAGCCGTGGGGCGTGGTCTCGCCCGCGGTCAGGTCCACGGCTCCTCGGATCAGCCGCTCTATGACCTCGCGGCCGGTGGGCGCGGCCAGCGCGTCGGCGGCGTAGGCGCCGGGGCCCTCGAGGTAGCGGGCGAGGACCTTGCCGAACAGTTGCTCCTTGTTGCCGAAGACGGCATAGAGGCTGGGCTTGTTGATGCCCATCGCGGCGGTCAAATCGGCCAGCGAGGTGCCTTCGTAGCCGTGCCGCCAGAACACCTCCAGCGCGCGGTCGAGTGCGTTGTCCGCGTCGAACGCGCGTGGGCGCCCTCCGGGCATGCCGTCCTCCGAACGTTTCTCCCAAGTTTTGTACCCATCGGTACGTTACCTCTTGCGTGAGCGCGTCGCGCGACTCTAGTTTTGTACCGAACGGTACATAGCTAAGGAGTGACGCATGATCCGAGTCGGAGTTGTCGGGGCCAGCGGTTGGGCGGACGGCTCGCACCTACCCGCACTCGCCGCGCTTGAGGCGTTCGACGTGACCGCGGTCGCGACCACCAATCAGGCCAGCGCGGACCGGGCGGCCGCCGCCCACGGCGTACGGCACGCCTTCGCCAGCGCGGGCGAGCTCGCCGCGCACCCCGACGTCGACCTGGTCGTCGTCTCGGTGAAGGCCTCCCAGCATGCCGCCGTGACGAGGGCCGCGCTCAACGCCGGCAAGCACGTCGTGTCCGAGTGGCCGCTGGGCGTCGACGCCGGCGAAGCGAGGGAGCTGACCGAGGCCGCCACCGCCGCAGGCGTCGTTCACGCGGTCGCCCTCCAGGGCCACCACTCCCCGAGCGCCCGCTTTGTCGCCGACCTCCTGGCCGAGGGCCGGATCGGGGCCCTCGAGTCGGTCGCGCTGGTCGCGGAGGGCGCGCCCTGGGGTGGCAGCCGAATCCTGCCGAACCTGGTGTTCGGCCTCGACCCCTCAGAGGGAACCAACATCCTGACCATCATGGCTGGTCACTTCCTGGCAGCACTCGAACGGGTCGCGGGCCCACTGGCCGAGGTCTCCGCACGATTGCCCCGCACGCACGACCGCGTGCTGGTCACCGGGACGCAGCAGACCGTACCCAATGCCACGCCCAGCCACGTGCTGCTGCACGGAGTGCTGACGAGCGGCGCCACCGCCTCCGTCGCCGTGCACGGCGGTAGCGGCCCCACCTACGGTGGGTTCCATCTCAAGCTCGTCGGCAGCGACGGGACGTTGACCGCCACCCCGGCCCAGCCTGGGATGTTCATCCACTGGGGCGACTGGGACATCAGGATCGGAGACGAAGTCCTCCCCGTGCCCGACACCTGTCGCACCGTCCCCGCCAGCGTCCGGTCCGGCCCGCCGGCCAACATCGCGGCCCTCTACCAGGAGGTCGCCCAGGCCATCGTCGAAGGCCGGCAGCCGCACCCCAGTTTCGAGACCGCCCTGCGCCACCACCGGCTCCTCGCCGCCATCGAACGGTCCGCGGCCGATGGAATCGCCCGGGAAATCTCGTAACCCGCCCGGCGCGACGCACACCGACACGGGCGAGGGCAGCCGGGCGCGCCGGCCGCGGCGAGGCGGGCGTCGGAGGCGAAGAGGCCATCGCGCGGTCCCGGTGCGTGCGCACGCTGTGCCGCTGTGCAAGATGCCTTCTCGCCGTACCCCGGCCACCGGCTGGCGACAGCGGGCCGGAAGAATCGCGGCCGTGGCGGATGGGTGGCAGGCGGTCGACGAGGCGGTCGAGGCACTCGTGGCCACCCTCACCACCGCGGCCGCCCGGGCCGGAGCGCGGGGCGGGCGCAAGGGCCCGCAGGGCCTGCGACCCAAGCCCCGGACCAAAGGCACCCGCCGCCATCTCGCCGACGTCATCCACGCCCACAAGCTGGCGCCCGGCGTCGACACGGACCGCAACACGATCGCGGCGCTGTTCAACGGCCACCGGCAGCTGGTCACCGATCCGGTGCTCGTCGTGGCCGTCGCCCGGGCCTGCGCGCTCATCGGCGGGCGCAAGCTCACCGCCAAGGAGGCCGCCCGGCTGCGCGCCGCCAGCGTCCACATCGCCTCCCTGATCGCCCGCGCCGAGGCCGCCGGCCGGGCCGCCGCCGCGCCCGCCGCCCCGGACCTGGCCGCCGCTGAACCGGCCGTTACCGACCGGGCCACCGCGGATCGCGCCACCGCGGATCAGGCCACCGCGGATCAGGCCACCGCGGCCGAGCCGGATGCAGATCTGACGATCGCGGGCGCCGACGAGCCCGCGCCGGTGCCCGTCCCGCCCGTCCGAGTCCCGGCGGCACTCGACGAGCCGGTGCTCGTCCCGCCGGTCGCACCCGGCCCGGCGCGGCCTGTCCCCCGGGCGCGGCACTGGCCCTGGGCGGTCGCCGCGGCCGTGATGCTCCTCGCCGTCCTGGCGGTGGTCGTCTTCCTGTGGTGAGGCCTGGACCTCCCACATCGGACTGGGTGCGAGCGCACACTGCTGCCGGGCCCAAAGGCGAGTTCGACCTGGACCGGCCGGACAACCAGCACCTCGCGTCCGGCTACGGCATCCACTACTGCCCGGGCGCCCCGCTGGCCCGGCTGGAGGCTCAGATCGCCTTCGCCGACCTGCTGGCCACGTTCCCGGGCATGCGCCTGGCCGTCCCGCCGGCCGACGTGACCTGGCGCCCCGGCACCCTGATCAGGGGCACCACCGCGCTACCGGTACTGCTGTGAGCCATCACCGAACCGCTGTAGCCCGACCACGCCGAGCAGCGCCAGCTTCTCGGCGGCGTCGGTGCCCGCCGCCGGGGTGAGCACGATGAGATGCTGGGACTGGTCGGGCGTGACCAGCGTCTCGCAGTCGACCTCGACCATGCCCACCTGCGGGTTGTGGATGCGCTTGCGGTCGGACCGGCGCACCTTCACCTCGTGCTCCTGCCACCGGCGGGCGAAGCCGGGGCTGACCGCGTGCAGCCGCGCGACGAGCCGGGTCACATCGGGGTCCCCGTGCCGCCGGGCCGCGGTGGCCCGCAGGTCGGCGACAAGCGCGCGGCAGCGCTCCTCGGCCTCCTCCGGCGGGTACTCGACGGTCAGGTTGCCCGCGCCGGTGAACCACCGATAGGCGAGGAACCGTTCGTCGCCGCGGAAGCTTCGCTGGTCGCCGAGCAGCAGCACCGACATCCGGTTCTGGGCCAGGGTCTCCCCCAGGTCCGACATCACCGTCGCCGGGGTGCCGGTGAGCAGGTCGAGCATCCGCAGCAGCCCGGCCCGGGCGTGCGCCTCGGCGCCGACCGACGGCGGCGGCTGGTGCCCGGCCAGGTGGAACAGGTGGTCGCGCTCGTCGTCGCCGAGCCGCAGGGCCCGGGCGAGGGCGGTGAGCATCTGGGCGGACGGCTGGGCGCAGCGGCCCTGTTCGAGCCGCACCACGTAGTCGGTGGACATCCCGGCCAGCATCGCCACCTCTTCGCGACGCAGCCCGGCCGTCCGGCGCCGCGGGCCGGCGGCGAGGCCCACGTCGGCGGGCTGGATGGCGAGCCGCCGGCGGCGCAGGAAGTCGGCCAGGTCGTCGCGCTGCATGCCCTCATCGTCCCGAAGTCCTCGCGGGCCATCCAGGGAGTGCCGGTCCCACTCGTGGCCATGTGCGACGCTGCTCGATCGATGGCACCGTCTGCCGAGGCACTGGGTCACATCCATCCCGTGCCGCTGTGGGCGCGCACCGTAACACGCATTGGTCCAACTGGCCAGAATCCGGGGCCCTGTAGCCCAGCCATCCACCGGCAGCTGTGCGCGCCTGATCAAGCCGACGCGGGCGTTTCCTGGGGGATGACGTCCTGCTTGCTCTCCAACGCGGCGGTGAGGTCGATCTCGACGAGTTGCCCGTTGTATCCCAGCGCGGCGACCCCCACCAATGTGCTGGCCGTGGTGAAGGCCGCCGCCAACGGTGACGCCGTGAGTTGCTGCCAGACCGCGGACAGCACGTCGCTGTCGGGGCTCACCACGTAGACGACCGACCGCACCACGTCCGCCGGCGTTGCGCCGGCCGCGTCCAACACCGCGAGACAGTTCGTGATCAGCTGCGCGGTCTGTGCGGCGAAGTCACCCGAGACGCCGACGACCTCGCCGGCCAGGTTCAGGGGACACTGGCCGGCCAGGTGCGCGAGCCGGCCGGCCTCGGAGATCGTCACATGGCTGTATCCGGCCGGTTCGTGCACGGTGGACGGATTGAACCTCTCAATCATCGACCCATTGTCACGGCGCCCGCGGCTGCCGGACATCGAATAACGCGGCACGCCGTCCGCCGTGCCGAAACCGGCCACAGACCCGGCCCGTGCCGGGCGGCCAGATCACTGCGCACCTCGCCCGGCGCGGCACCGGGCACGGATCCGGCCGCCGTGCCGAAACCGGCCACAGACCCGGCCCGTGCCGGGCGGCCAGATCACTGCGCACCTCGCCCGGCGCGGCACCGGGCACGGCTCCGGCCTGGGCGTGTACCGCTGGGTCGTGGAAGGAGCGATCGCGTTGCTGCACTGGTTCCTCCCTGTGGTGACGCCCGGACCCCCACGTGGGCGTGGGCGCGACCGTGGCTCCGGCACCGAGCACGGGCCAGAGCGGAGGTGGGGCGGGGCGCTCGGGCTCCCCGCGAAAGGCCCAGCGGAAGGCCCGGCGCGGTCAGTCCGGCATGTGACCGACGGCGCCCATGATGAGCGCGACCAGTCCGAGCACCGCCACGACCAGCGCGGTGAGCTTGGTGAAGCGGCCCGTCGGGTCGGAGACGGTGACGTTGAACCAGCCGCGCGGGTCGACCCGCACGCGCACCGTGTCGCCGGCCTTCGGCTCGCTGTCGAGGAAGCGCAGCCGGCCGAGTGGCGCGTTGTTGCTGCGGTCCTCGACCCGGTACACCGGGAAGCGCTGCTCCGGCACGCTGCTGATGCCGCGCTGGACCTGGGTCACCACGGCGTCGGTCGGAGTGCCCTCGCGGGACATGTAGACGGGCAGGACCAGCAGCGCGGCCAGCCACGACGCGAAGGTCAGCACGAGCAGGAGCACGACCCGGCTGCCGGCGCTGTGGTCGGGGGCGCCCAGCCGGTACAGCAGGTAGCCCGGCACCGCCGCGAACAGCGACAGCACCGAGCCGACCGTCAGCCAGGTGAAGCTCGGGCCACCGGCGAGGGTCCCGGTGGCGACGACGAAGCCGGTCGTCACCGCGAGCAGCAGGAGCGTGCGCCAGATGCCCTTGAACAACGAGCCCCACGGATAGTGCCTCACGAGTGGCCACCGTAGGGGATCATCCGGCGCAGCGCTGCCCCCGGGTCCTCGCCCGGGGGCAGGAGCTGGTCAGCCGGTCCCGGCGACCCGGCGTACCGCCGCGGAGTAATCGGGCACCGAGGACATCGCGGCCGCCAGGCGCAGGAACGGCAGCGCCTCCCGCTTGCGGTTCTGCCGCTCCAGGGTGCGGCCCAGCAGGTGGCACGCGTAGTGGTCGCTCGGGTCCCGCTCGATCAGCGCGCGCAGGTGCTGCTCGGCCCGGTTGAGCTGCGCGGAGGCGAAGTAGGCGCGGGCCAGCCACAGGCGGACCTCGGCGTTGGTCGGCTCCTCGTCCAGCACGGTCGAGAGGATCTTGGCGGCCTCGATCGGGTCGCCGGCGTCGAAGTAGAGGACTCCCCTGCGGTACTCGGCGGTCACGTCGTTCATGGCAGCTTGTAACACCGCCACCGCGCCCGGTGTTCCCTAGTGCGCCGCGAGCCACCCGATCAGGTCGTCGAGGACCCGATCCTGCTCCGGCTCGTTGTACACCTCGTGGTGTAGCCCGTCGTACACGTGCAGCGTCAGGTCGCCCGAGCCGGCCCGCGCGGCGATGAGCCGGCTCGACTCGGCGTCGACCAGGCCGTCCTCGGAGCCGTGCAGCAGCAGGGTGGGCAGCGTCAGCTCGGGCAGGCGGCGCTGGAAGACCGACATCTGGGTGAGCATCGCGCCGCCGACGCCGGCCGGGACCTTGCCGTGGTAGACCAGCGGGTCGGCGTCGTACCTGGCCACCACCGCCGGGTCCTTCGAGATCAGCCGGGACGGCAGCGTCTGCACCGGCGAGCCGGGCGCGATCCGGCCCAGCACCTTGGCGACCGCGATGGCCGGCTTCGGGATGCCCTTGCCGGGCAGCACCGGCGTGCCGGACAGCACCAGCCCGCGCAGGCCGGCCTGGTGGTCCAGGGCGTAGGCCAGGGCGATCATCGCGCCCATGCTGTGCCCGATGAGGAAGGGCTCCTGGCCCGGGTGCCGGCTGCGGACCTCGGCGAAGAGCAGGCCGAGGTCGCCGGTGTACTCCGCGATGCTGCGCACGAACATGCGTCTGCCGCCGGAGCGCCCGTGGCCGCGGTGGTCCGGCGCGTACACGGCGAGGCCGAGCTCGCCGAGGCGGGCGACGACGTGATCGTAGCGCCGGGCGTGCTCGCCCATCCCGTGCGTGAGCACGACGACACCGGCGGCCGCCGACTCGGGCGTCCAGGCGTCGTACACGATCCGGGCGCCGCCACCGCCGGTGAGGGCCAGCTCCTCGCGCTGCATGGCTGCATGGTGCGCCCGCCCGACTCCCCTGCGCAAGCAGCGATGAGGGGTTACACCCGATTTGTCAGGATGAGCGCTCGGCCGCACCGCGCTCGACGCAGAACTCGTTGCCCTCCGGATCGGCCAGGACTGCCCAGCCGGTACCGTCTGGACGTCTGAAATCACCGACGAGAGAGGCGCCCAGGGCGAGAATGCGCTCGATCTCGACGTCACGGGTCGCGTCCAGCGGCTGCACGTCGAGGTGGACGCGGTTCTTCACGGCCTTGGGCTCGGGGACGCGGATGAACAGCAGGCCGGCGGAGCCGTCCGGGGCCAGGACGAGCGCCTGATCATGCGTGGGCAGGTTCGGGTCGTTGGGTTGTTCCTGGTAGCCGGTGACCGCGCTCCAGAAGAGGGACATGCGGTACGGATCGGCGCAGTCGATCGTGATGTGCCTGATGCGGACGGTCATGACGTCAAGGTATATGTGACTACGGTGTTGCCGCCGAAGGGAGCCGAAGGTTGCTGACAGCTGGCCCGGCATGGACGGCCACGGCCGACAGCCCGCAGACGCCCGCGCCGCTGCTCGGCGGCGCCGAGGAGGTGCTCGTCCTCACGCACCGCTGCGACCTGGCATTCGTCGAGGAGCTTCTCCGCCCGGCCCGCGCGGCGGGGGCGGCCGTTACCGTCGTGTACGACGCCACCTCCGGCCCGGTCACGCCCGGTGACGGCGAGGCCCCGATCCGGGACCTGCTGCCGGTGCCCGTGGTGTGCCGCTCCGGCGGGCAGTTCCGGGCCCGCGTGGTGATCTGCGCCTCGCGCACCGCCGCGCAGGTCTCCATCGGCTCCGGCGACGCGACCGCCGAGGGCTGGGGCCGCGACGCCGAGGTCTGGACCCATCTGCGGGCCGAGGGCCCGACGGTGCCGACCCTGATCACCGACCTCGCCGAGTGGCTGCTGCGGCTGCCGGCGCAGCTGTGGATCGAGCCGGCCGACGCCGAGCGGCTCGCCGCGGTGGCCAAGCTGCTCACCGCCCGGCCGCACGCCGCCGAGGCCGACGAGCCGCTGCTGCTCACCAACGACCAGGTGCCGATCGTCGAGCAGCTGCCGTTCCCCTCGGGGGCGGACCGGCTGAGCCTGTGCGCGCCCGCGTTCGACCCCGCCGGGCAGACCCTCGCCGAGATCGTGCGGGACGTGCGGCCGGCCTCCACCCGGCTGCTGCTGCCCGCCGGGGTGCGCTGCGACCCGGTCGGCCTGCTGGTCGCGCTGGACGACGCCCCGCAGAGCACCGTGCGGATGCCGGTGTCGCCGCGGTACGTCCACGCCGGCGCCCTCGAGTGGTGGACCGGCGACGCGGGCGTCGTCGTCACCGGCGGCCTGGACTGCACCCCGGAGTCGCTGCAGTCCACCAGCGCCGAGCCGGGCGGGCACTGCGAGCTCGGCCTGCTGCAGGAGGTCACCGCCTCGCTGCTCGACGCGGTCGACGCCCGGGAGGTCGCGCTGGACGACGACGCCCTCGCGGCCGAGCCGCCCGCCGAGCCGGCGCCGGCCGTGGCCCGGGTGCTCGGGGTACGGCTGCTGGCCGAGCGGGTCGAGGCGATCCTGTTCGCCCCCGGCGCGACCACGCCCGACGGGCTGGTGGTGTCGGCCGGCGAGACCGCGGTGAAGCTGCCGTGGGCGACTGCCGACGGGCGGCTGCACACGTACACCGCGGAGGCGACCGCCCTCGCCGGGCGCACCGCGCAGGTGCGGGCCGCCGACGGCACCGACCTGGGCGCCGTGCCCGTCACCGACGTCGCCGGCGCGGTGACCCGCTTCACGCACGCCTCCCCGCTGGAGACGCTGCCGCTGGCCGCCCTGATCGGCGACGCCGCCCTGCTGGATGCCCTGTTCGCCGCGGTCGCCCAGCTCGCCTCCGGGCGCACCCCCCGCTACGGCACCGCCCCCGAGGAGCGGCGGGCCAGCGAGGAGACCCGGCTGCGCGGCCTCGTCGGCCCGGCCCTGCTCGACCTGGCCTTCGGCCGCGTGCCGGTCCCGGCCGGCGCGACCGGGCACGAGGACTCGCTCGCGACCGTGGTCGCCGGCCTCGACACCGGGCAGCGCGACCGCCTGCGCCAGCACGTGCTGCGCCTCGGCGGGGCGGCCGCCGGCTGGCCGCTGC
>NZ_JBFAZW010000183.1:0-13876 GCF_040682015.1 Dactylosporangium sp. NPDC051485 | reverse complement strand
CCAAACCCTCGGCTGGGACACCCCAGCCGAACGCCTCGCCCAGTTCCTCACCACCAACTGAAACGCCGTGTTGCAACGACCCCTGGAAACCACCGACAGGCCTTAAGTCCGATTCGTCGGTATCTGGTAGGTCGACATCTGATTCGTCAGCATCGATATGTCGGGCGCTCCGCGCCGCGATTTATCCGATGTATGCGTTGTCGGGGCATAAATGCGACATGTCGTGGCGCGCCAGCGCCCGACATGTCGGAAAACCAGCAATTTCCGCCCGGGTCGCCGCGCCGACCCGGGCCAGGCCGAACCTCAGCCGCGCACCAGCTGCGCCGTCGGAGAGGCGTAGCTCGCGGCCGCACGCCGCAGCCGCCTCCGGGCAGGCGCGGCGAACAGGCAGATCCTCGGCCGCGGACCAGCTGCGCCGTCGGAGAGCCGCAGCCCGGGGTCGTGCGTGGCGAACAGGCAGAACCTCAGCCGCGGACCAGCTGCGCCGCGCCGTCGGAGAGGTGCAGCTCGCGGTCGCAGGCCGCGGCCGCCTCCGGGTCGTGCGTGGCGAACACGACCGCCGCGCCCCGCCGCGCCTCCTCCTGCAGCAGCTCCATGACCTTCTGCCGGTTCGTGGCGTCCAGCTCGCTGGTCACCTCGTCGGCCAGGACCACGGCGCCGTGCAGGGCCAGCCCCCGCGCGATCGCCGTGCGCTGCTGCTGGCCGCCGGACAGCTCCTCCACCAGCTGGTCGGCCTGCCCGGCCAGCCCCAGCCGCTCCAGCGAGGAGACCGTCGCGCGGCGGGCGTCGGCGGGGGCGGCGCCGCCGGCGATCATCGCGACCTGGATGTTCTCCTGGGCGGTCAGGATCGCGGCCAGGCCGTTGTCCTGCGGAATGAGCACCACCTTCTCGGCCACCGCGTGGTCGCGGTCGCGCAGCGGCGCCCCGTCGACCGCGACGACGCCCGCGGCCGGGCGCAGCAGGCCGGCCATCGCCCACAGCAGGGTCGTCTTGCCGGCCCCGGACGGGCCGGTGACGGCCAGGATCTGGCCCGGGGAGACCAGGACCGAGACGTCGCGCAGCACGGGGCGGTCGCGCTCGTACGCCACCGTCACCCCATCGACCGTCAGCGTCTTCACTGCACACCCTCCACGTTCGCTCGAGCGGGCACCAGGAGCACGGTGCCGTCGGGCTGGGGCTCGACCCCCACCAGGGTGCCCGGCGGCAGCATGCGCAGGACGTCCTGCGGCAGGTGCACCGTACCGTCGCGACCCACCACCGCGTAGTCCTCCCCGCGCCGCCCCTCCGCGCCGACCCGGCCGTCGCGGATGGTCACGGTGCGGCCCATGTGCCGGCCGACATCCGGGTCGTGGGTCACGACCACGACGGTCGTGCCCGCGCGGCGCACCGCGTCGAGGGCGTGCAGCACCTCGTCGCGGGCGTGGGTGTCGAGCTGGCTGGTCGGCTCGTCCGCGAGCAGCAGGCCCGGCCGACCGGCCAGCCCCACGGCGAGCGCCAACCGCTGGCGCTCACCAGGAGAGAGTCGCTGCGGGCGCTGCCGGTTGCGTCCGCGCCCGCAAAGCCCGACCGTCGCGAGCACCTCGCGGGGGTCGGGCAGGTCGCGGCGCCGTTCGGCGGGGACGCCGCGCTGGGCGAAGCGCACGTTCTGCTCCGCGGTCAGGTACGGCAGGAGATTGCGCGACGCCCCCTGCAGCACCACGCCGACGTCGGATGCGCGCAGGTGCTGCAGCTGCGCCGGGGTGGCCCGGACGAGGTCGTGCCCGCCGACGGTCAGCCGGCCGGCCGACGGCGGCAGGAGCCCGGCCAGCAGGGACAGCAGCGTCGACTTGCCCGACCCGGACGGCCCGAGCAGGGCGACCGACTCGCCGGCCGAGATGTCCAGGTCGACCCCGGACAGCGCGACCACGTCGTAGCCCTCGAGCCGGTAGATGTACACGAGACCGCGGCACATGACCGCAAGACCGGCGCTCATTGCGCACCGTCCTTGAGGCGCATCGGCGTCGCCCGGCCCAGCAGGCGCAGCACCACGATCACGGTCAGCAGCAGGCCGAGCACGGTGAGGCCGAGCGCGATGGGCAGCGCGCCGAGCGACGGCTCGTAGGAGAACGAGCCGACCGGCTCCCCCACCGTCACCAGCGGCACGCCCGGCAGCATCACCAGCGCGCCGGCCACGCCCGCGGCCAGGCCGACCACGAGCGGCAGGCCGAGCAGGGCGCGGTACTCCCGCAGCACCGCCCGGCGCAGCTGACCGGCCCGCACCCCGGCCACCCGCAGCGCGGCCAGCTCGTAGAGGCGGGCCCGGACGCCGACGTAGGCGCTGAGCAGCACCACGCCGAGCGCGAGCAGGATGGCCGCGGCGCCGGCCAGCAGGTACAGCCACAGCCCGAGCGCCGGCGCGCGGCGGCCGAGCTGGTCGGTGTACCCCTGGATCGACTCCGCCCTGAGCACCTGCACGCCGAGGCGGCCCAGCCGCGTGGCGAGGTCCGCGGGCGCGCCGCCGGCCGCCCAGACCTCGTAGCGCAGGTTGGCGTTGTCGGCCAGGCTGCCGCTGCGCTGCGCCATGCGGGTGGCGTAGTCCAGGTCGAACATGACCGCGCGCCGGCCGGCACGGGGCAGGCTGTCCGTGCGCCCCACGACGGCGAACGGCTGCGGCTGCTCGGAGAAGCCCGGCAGCTGGAACGACGCCGACCGGGCGTCGTCGGTGGGCGCGCCGCCGGCCAGCACGGCCGGGAGGACGTCGGGGGTGTCGACGTGCTCGACGACCGCGTCGGCCGGGTCGCTGCCGGACACGTCGATGCCCAGCGCCGCGCCCGCGCGCACGGTCACCGTCGCGCCGCCCGCCGCCGCCTGGCGGGGCTGCCAGCGGCCGGCGAGGTCGAAGCCGGGGCTGAGCGGGCCGTCGTCGGTGGTCAGGCCGCGCACGGCGACGGCGACCGAATACGGGTCGGTGCCGCCCGCCGCCCGGCCGACCGCGAGGCCGACCAGCCGGCACTCGGCGGTGCAGCCGTCGAGCGTCGCGCGGTACGTGTGGGTGCCCTTGACCAGCGTGCCGAGCGTGACCGTGCGCGGCGGCTGCCCCGGGTTGGCCACGATCGCGGCCAGGCGCAGCGCCGGCTTGGCGGGCAGGGCGTCGACGGTCACCTCGGCGCCGAGGTCCTTGCCCAGCCGCAGCGGGTCGGCCGCCGCCGGGTGCAGCCGGCCCGCGACCGCGCCCAGTTGCTCGCCGGAGTGCCCGCGCCAGACGGCCACGCCGGCCAGCCGCCCGGACTGCACGCCGAGCAGCTCGATGGGGGCGTTGTCGAAGCGCTGGCTCGCCCGTACCACGGCCATCGAGTGGCCGCCGGGGTCGGCCTTGGCCACGGCCGCCTCGAGCGCGTCGGGATGAGCGGCGTTGACCGTGTAGACCCGCTGGGCCCCGAGCGCGTCCTCGGCGGTGTCCTGCCGCGCCCGCGCGGCGACGTCCCAGGCGGTGGCGGCGAAGGCGAGCAGCGCCACGGCCACGGTGACCACCACGACGAGCCGCTGCCCGCCCGGGCGCCGGGACAGCTGCGCGGCCGACAGCAGCGGCACGATCCGGCCGCGGCGGCGCGCGATGCGCAGCCGGGCGCCCGAGCACAGGACGAGCAGGCGGGCCGCGCCGATGCCGAGCACCAGCGCGAGCAGCGGCGGGGCGAGCAGGGCCAGCGGCGAGGCGCGGTCGGCGACGGCGGCCACGATGCTGGCCGCGGCGAGCGCGACGACCACGCCCCCGGTGACGCCGGCCTTCCAGCCGCCGCGCTCGGGCACGCGGCGCAGCAGGCCGAGCACCGGGCGGCCGAGCGTCTGCCGGGCGGCGAGCACGGCGGCGAGGACGCCGGCGGCGAAGGCGATCCCGGCCGCGGCAAGGACCGGCCAGCGCAGCTGCGCGCCCACGCCCGGGGCGAGCAGCGCGGACGCGGCGAGCTGGACCAGCCCCAGCCCCGCGGCCAGGCCGACCGGGACCGCGGCCGCGGTGAGCAGCACGACCTCGCCGAGGCCGAAGCGGGCCGCCCGCCCGGACGGGTATCCGCGCAGCTTGGCCAGCGCGATCTCGGGGGCGCGCTCCTCGGTGAGGGACGCCACGAGCAGAAAAAGCACAAACCAGCAGAGCAGCAGCAACGGTACGGCGATGATCGGCGCCGTCCGCGCGATGTCCTTCTGCTCGACGTCGATGTCGTGCAGCACCGCCGGCAGGGTGGTGCTCACCTCGAGCTCCTGCCCGCGCACCCGGGCGCCGAGGGCCTGCAGGCTCGCGCGCAGCCGGGCGACGTCGTCGAGGCGGATGCGCCCGGTGCGCAGCGGGTACTCCAGCCGGGTCGACAGCGTCGCCGCCGGCTCGGCCCGCAGGTCCTCCTCGGTGAGGCTGAACAGCGCGTCCGCGCGCTCCCCCTCGCCGTCCGTGCCCGCGCTGAAGTACGCGGTGCGGCCCCAGTACGCGGCGTCGGCGTCCTTCGGGGAGTACAACCCGGTGATCTTGAAGCTCTTGTCCCGGCCGGCCCCGGCCGGTCCGAGGTGGACGGTGACCTGGTCGCCGGCCTGGAGCTGGTGCGCGGCGGCCGTGCGCTTGCTGAGCGCGACCTCGCCCGGGTTGTCCGGGCACGCGCCGTCGAGCTCGAGCTGGGCGCAGACGTCCTGGCGGAAGGCGAGCCGCCCGGCCGCGCCCGCGTACGTGACCTCGGTGTCGATGGCCGCGACCGAGCGGTCGAGGCGCTCGTCGAGGAACGCGTCCTTGCCGAGGGCCGCGTTCATGGCCAGCCGGATCTCGGCGAGGTCCATGAAGGCGGCGCTGTCCTTGGTGCCCTTGGCCCCGACGGTCAGCCCGGTCGCGTCGGTGGACGCGGCGGACAGGCCGTCGGTGAGCACGGACTGCTGCGCGGCCCGGCTGTACGCGGGCGCGAGGACGGCCGCCGTGGTCGCCGTCACGGCGAGGAGGAAGACCACGAACGACCGGCCGGCCCGGTACCTGATGCCGCGCAGCATGACGGTCCAGGCCGTCACGTGAGCCCCCTGTGCTGATCTAGCTGAAGGTTGACCCGCAGACCTTAGCCGGTAAGGGGTGCCAGGGCTTCCGCTACTTCTCACCCGCGAACTCACCCCGAGGCCGGGCCGGGTGCGCACGCCCGAGGCCGGGCCGGGTGCGCACGCCCGAGGCCGGGCCGGGTGCGCACGCCCGAGGCCGGGCCGGGTGCGCACGCCCGAGGCCGGGCCAGGCGAGCACGCCCGAGGGCGGGCCAGGCAAGCACGCCCAGGGGCGGCGGGTGGAAGCCTCAGGCCAGTTCGGCCAGGAGGGCCCTGGCGGCCGCGTACGGGTCGGAGCCGCCGGACGCGACGTCGCGGGCCAGCTCCCCCAGTCGGGTCCCGCTGCGCAGGTCCTGCATCCGGGCCCGCAGCACGCCCAGCGCGATCGCCTCGATCTCCGCCTCCGCCCGCCGCTGCCGCCGCGCCTGCAGCTCGCCGGAGTCCTGCAGGTGCGCCCGGTGCGCGTCGATGGTCTCGACCAGCTCGTCGATCCCCTCGCCGCGGGCGGCGACGCAGCGCACCACGCGCGGGCGCCACTGGCCCGGGGCCCGCTCGCCGAGGCCGATCATGCCCTGGATGTCGCGGTACGTCGCGTCCGCGCCGTCGCGGTCGGCCTTGTTCACGACGAAGACGTCGGCGATCTCGAGCACGCCGGCCTTGGCCGCCTGGACGGCGTCGCCCATGCCGGGCGCGACGAGCACGAGGGTGGTGTCGGCCAGCCCGGCGATCTCCACCTCGGCCTGGCCGACCCCGACGGTCTCCACGACGACCGGGTCGCAGCCGGCCCCCTCCAGCACCCGGGCCGCCTGGGGCGTGGCGGCGGACAGCCCGCCGAGGTGGCCGCGGCTGGACATGGAGCGGATGTAGACGCCGGGGTCGGTGGCATGGTCCTGCATCCGCACCCGGTCGCCGAGGATGGCCCCGCCGGTGAACGGGCTGGACGGGTCCACGGCGAGCACGCCGACCCGCCGGCCGGCCTTGCGAAACGCCCGGACCAGCTCGTTGGTGGTGGTCGACTTGCCCACGCCGGGCGAGCCGGTGAGGCCGATCACCGCGGCCTCACCGGTGTGCGGGGCGAGCGCCGCCGCGATCCGCGGCAGCGCCTCGTCACCGTCCTCGACCAGGCTGATCAGCCGGGCGACGGCCCGCGGGTCTCCCTCCCGGGCCGCACCCACCAGCGCGGGCACGTCCCGGGAGCGGCGCAGCGTCACTGCGTGGGCACGCGCAGCAGGAGGGCGTCGCCCTGGCCGCCGCCGCCGCACAGGCCCGCCGCGCCCAGGCCGCCGCCGCGCCGGCGCAGCTCGAGCGCGAGGGTGAGGGCGAGGCGGGCGCCGCTCATGCCGATCGGGTGGCCCAGGGCGATCGCGCCGCCGTTGACGTTGACGATCGCCGGGTCGATGCCCAGGTCGGCGGTGGACTGCACGCCGACCGCGGCGAAGGCCTCGTTGATCTCGACCAGGTCCAGGTCGGCCGGGGTCAGGCCGGCCTTGCCCAGCGCGTGAAGGATCGCGTTGGACGGCTGGCTGGTCAGCGAGTTGTCCGGGCCGGCCACGTTGCCGTGCGGGCCGATCTCGGCCAGCCACGACAGGCCCAGCTCCTCGGCCTTGGCCTTGCTGGCCACCACGACCGCGCAGGCGCCGTCGGAGATCGGCGAGGAGGTGGCGGCGGTGATGGTGCCGTCCGCGCTGAACGCCGGGCGCAGCTTGGCCAGGCTCTCCACCGTGGTCTCGGGCCGAATCTGCTCGTCGTCGGCGACGACGATCGGCTCACCAGTGCCGGCCTTCTTGGACGTCTGCGGGATCTCCACCGCCACGATCTCCTCCGCGAAGCGCCCCTCCTTCTGAGCCGCGGCGGCCTTCTGGTGGCTGGCCGCGCCGAAGGCGTCCTGCGCGGCCCGGCTGATGCCGAGGCGGGCCACGTGCCGCTCCGTCGACTCGCCCATGGACACCTGGTCGTAGGCGTCGGTGAGGCCGTCGAGGGCCATGTGGTCGCGGATCACCACATCGCCGTACTTGTACCCCTGCCGCTGCCCGGAGAGCAGGTGCGGGGCGTTGGTCATCGACTCCATCCCGCCGGCCACCACGAGGTCGAACTCGCCCGCCCGGATGAGCTGGTCGGCCAGCGCGATGGCGTCCAGGCCGGACAGGCACACCTTGTTGATCGTCAGCGCCGGCACGTGCATCGGGATCCCGGCTCCCACCGCGGCCTGGCGGGCCGGCATCTGCCCGGCGCCGGCCTGCAGGACCTGCCCCATGATGACGTACTGCACCTGCCCGGGCGCCACGCCGGAGCGCTCGAGCGCGGCCCGGATGGCGATCTCGCCCAGTTTGGTGGCCGGGAAGTCCTTGAGGGCGCCGAGCAGGCGGCCCATCGGCGTGCGGGCGCCGCTGAGGATCACCGACTGAGTCATGACTGAGGCCTCCGAGAGAAGGTTCACACCGCGTCGTCGCGACCTGAACGTTGGATCAGTTCAGACTATCGCCATGGACACCTCGGCCTCGAAGTTGGAAATATCACCCATTGGCCTCCAGCGGATCGACCACATCGGCGTCGCCGTCGCGGACCTCGACGAGGCGATCGCGTTCTACGCCCGCGTGTTCGGGATGCGCTGCGTACACGTCGAGGCCAACGAGGAGCAGGGGGTGCGCGAGGCGATGCTGTCGGTCGGCCCGACGCCCGCCGGCGGGTGCCTGCAACTGCTCGCCCCGCTCTCGCCGGACTCGACGATCGCCAAGTTCCTGGACCGCAACGGGCCGGGCGTGCAGCAGATCGCCTACACGGTGACCGACGTGGACGCCACGTGCGCCGCGCTGCGCGAGCGGGGGGTGCGGCTGCTGTACGACGAGCCCCGCCGCGGTACCGCCGGATCCCGGATCAATTTCGTGCACCCGAAGGACGCCGGGGGCGTGTTGGTCGAGCTCGTGCAGCCCGCCTGAGCGCGGCCGGAGCAGGCCAAGTGCAGTTCTTCACAGGCCGGTTCCCGATTTAGCTACCGTTCAGTAACGTCCGGCTCGGGGCATCGAGATGTGTTGCCGATCCCCATGGTCGCCCGCCCATCTGCGCGGCGACGCTGCCTCTCGAACCCGTCCCGGACGTTAGGAGCCGTAGGTGCAGCACATCCTCGACGCGATCATGCAGGCGGAAGGGGCCGCCGACCCCGCGGCCGAGCTGCGCGCCGTGGCCGGCCTGCCGGTGCCCGACAGCTACCGGGGCGTGGTGGTGCGGGCCGGCGAGGCCGGCATGTTCGACGGGCTGGCCACGCGCGACAAGGACCCGCGCGCGTCCCTGCACGTGCAGGAGGTGCCCACCCCCGAGGTCGGGCCCGGCGAGGCGCTCATCGCCGTGATGGGCAGCGCGGTCAACTACAACACCGTGTGGACCTCGATCTTCGAGCCGGTTTCGACGTTCGGGTTCCTGCAGCGGTACGGCAGGTTGAACTCCCTCAGCAAGCGCCACGACCTGCCGTACCACGTCGTCGGCTCGGACGCGGCGGGCGTGGTGCTGCGGGTCGGGCCCGGCGTCAGCAAGTGGCAGCCGGGCGACGAGGTCGTCGCGCACTGCCTCAACGTCGAGCTCGAGGACGCGGCCGGCCACGACGACACGATGCTGGACCCGCAGCAGCGCATCTGGGGCTTCGAGACCAACTACGGCGGCCTGGCCGAGCTCGCCCTGGTCAAGGCCAACCAGCTGATGCCCAAGCCCGCCCACCTGTCGTGGGAGGAGGCGGCCTGCCCCGGCCTGGTCAACTCGACCGCCTACCGGCAGCTCGTCTCCCACCACGGCGCGCGGATGAAGCAGGGCGACACGGTGCTCATCTGGGGTGCCTCCGGCGGCCTGGGCTCCTACGCCGTGCAGTTCGCGCTCAACGGGGGCGCGACGCCGGTGTGCGTGGTCTCCAGCCCGCAGAAGGCGCAGCTGTGCCGGGACATGGGGGCCGAGCTCGTGATCGACCGGTCGGGCTATCGGTTCTGGAAGGACGAGCAGACCCAGGACACCGCGGAGTGGCGCCGCTTCGGGGCCGAGATCCGCGCGCTCACCGGCGGCGAGGACCCCGACATCGTGTTCGAGCACCCGGGGCGGGAGACCTTCGGCGTCAGCGTGTTCGTGGCCAAGCGCGGCGGCACGATCGTCACGTGCGCCTCGACATCGGGATACATGCATCAGTACGACAACCGGTATCTATGGATGAATCTCAAGCGCATCGTCGGCAGTCACTTCGCCAACTACAGGGAGGCGTGGGAGGCCAACCGGTTGATCGCGCGGGGACGCATCCACCCGACGCTGTCGCGCGCGTACCCGCTCGAACAGACGGGGCAGGCGGCGTACGACGTCCACCGCAACGCCCATCAGGGCAAGGTCGGCGTTCTCTGCCTCGCCCCGCGGGAGGGCCTCGGGGTCCGCGACCAGCGGCTGCGCGCCCGCCACGAGGCCGCGATCAACCGCTTCCGCAACCGATAAGCCCGGATGATCTGGCGCGGCCGGGGTGGATGGGGCGAGGTGACCACCCCCGTCGCGGCAATTTCACCTCGTACGGCCGGCCACGCAACACGCCCATAAAGCGGTACAAAAACGTGGCGTGTCCTGCCGGGCAAAAGTTGACCTTGCCAGCCCCGCGGAAGATACCCCTCGCACCCTTGCGAAAGCCCCCGGGTGGTCTGCGAGTATGTGCCAATGCCCCAGCAGCAGTCCTCGGTTGACTTCTTCCAGAACGGCTCGGATCACGAAGAGCTGAGCGTGGTCCTGCGCGGTTACGACCGTCAGCAGGTCGACAGCAAGCTGCAGCGCCTCAACGCGCAGCTGCAGCAGGCCAGTCAGGCCCGCGAAGAGGCCGAGGGCCGACTCGCCGAGGCCCAGCGTCGCGTCCGCCAGGCCGAGCAGCGCCTCGGCACGATGGAGCAGAAGCTCAGCGATACCAACAAGCAGCTGGAAGAGAACAACCGGCCGACGCTGTCCGGCCTGGGCACGCGGGTCGAGCAGATCCTGCGCCTGGCCGAGGAGCAGGCGAACGACCACCGGGGCGAGGCGAAGCGCGAGTCCGAGGGCATCATCTCCGCGGCACGGCTGGAGGCCCGCGAGATCACCGACAAGGCGCGGGCCGAGTCCGCCGCCATGAAGGCGACCGCGGAGCGCGAGGCCGGCAACCTGCGCACCGCCGCCGAGCGCGAGGCCGCCGAGGTCCGGGTGCAGGCCCGGCGCGAGGCCGACACGCTGCGGGCCGACGCCGAGCGCGAGACCAAGCAGCTGCGCACCGCCACCGCCCACGAGGTCGCCGAGCTCAAGGCGACCGTCGAGCGCGAGGTGGCCACGCTGCGGGCCACCGCCGAGCGGGAGATCACCCAGCTGCGCGCCAAGGCCGCCCGCGAGGCGGAGGAGAAGCGCGCCGAGGCGACCAAGCTGCTCACCGACGCCCGCGACAAGCGCGACAAGGACCTGCAGTCCCTCGCCCTGGAGATCGCCGAGCGGCAGGAGAAGGCCGAGCGCGACGAGTCCGCCCGCCACGCCTCCGCCGTCGCCGCCACCCAGAAGCTCGTCACCGAGGCCGAGGGGCGCGCCCGGGCGGCCGAGGACCGGGCCAAGGAGATCGAGCAGCGCGCCGAGAACCGCCGGGTCGAGTCCGAGCGGACCGCCGCCGAGACCGTCGACAAGGCCAAGAACCTCGCCGACAAGACCGTCAACGAGGCCCGCGCCGAGGCCCACCGGCTGCTCAGCGAGGCCCGGTCGGAGGCCGAGGACACCACCCAGCGGGCGCGCCGCGAGGTCGAGGACCTCACGCGCCAGAAGGACGCGGTCACCTCGCAGCTCGGTCAGATGCTCTCCGGCCTCGCCGGCATCATGCCGGTCGCGCCGCAGCAGGCCAGCGGCGAGTCCGACAAGGGCAAGTCGGGCGACAACAAGAAGGTCACTGCTTAGGTCGCCTGGTCTGGGTCGGCCCGGCGAAGCTCTGCCGAGCCAGACCGGGCGGTCGCCTGGTCTGGGTCGGCCCGGGCGAAGCTCTGCCGAGCCAGACCGGGCGGTAGGGATCGCGGCGTGCGAGTGCCGCTTCTCGAATCATTCACGGGGAGTTCTATCGCACGTCCCGTCACGCGCAGTATGTAATTGCGCGTGGCGGGACGTTGCGTGTGAGGATGGGTGTTATGGCAGACGGCGGCGACCTCTTCAACGCGGGCACCGGGGTGTCCTCCGAGCCGGACTTCGAGACCGCCATCCGGGGCTACCGGCGGGATCAGGTCGACAAATACTGGACCCAGTCCGAGAACGAGATCGCCGCGCTGAAGCTCGAGAACGAAGAGGTCTGGGGCCAGGTCCAGGCCCTCGCCTCGCAGGTCCAGGACCTGCAGCTGGAGCTCACTGACCTGCGCCGGCTCGCGCCCGGCCGGGGCGAGGCCCTCTCGTTCCGCCACCTCGGCCCGCGGGTCGAGGTGATCCTCGGACTCGCCGAGGACCAGGCCGCCGACATTCGCGCCGGCGCCGCGCAGGAGATCGCCGGCCTGCGGGGCGAGGCCGAGCGCCTACTCGCCGAGGCCCGCGCCCGGGCCGCCAAGGCCAATCAGGACTTCGAGATCGTCCTGGCCGCCCGCCGGGCCGAGGAGGAGCGCTTAGTCGGCGAGCGCCGCGACGCCCTCGACGCCGAGTCCCGCGCCATCGAGGATCGCGCCGCCGCTGCCCGCGCCGAGGGCGAGCACGTCGTCGCCTCCGCCCACGCCGAGGCCCAGCGCGTCACCCAGGCCACCACCGCCCAGCTCGAGCAGGCGCGGGCCGACGCCGCGGCGCACGCCCACGAGGTGCGCACGGCGGCCGAGCAGCACGCCACCGCGGTGCGGACCGAGGCCGAACAGCACGCCCACTCCCTGCGCACCGCCGCCGAGCAGGAGACCGCCGGCGCCCAGTCGCACGCCGCCGCGATCGTCGCGCAGGCCCAGGAGCAGGCGGCCCAGCTCTCCGCCCAGGCCAAGCACGAGGCCGACACCGTCACCGTGCAGGCCCAGCAGGCGGCCGCCACGGTCGCCGCCAAGGCCCAGGAGGCCGCCGACGCGGTCGCGGCCCAGGCCCAGCAGCACGCCGCCACGGTGGCCAGCCAGGCCAAGGAGGCCGCCGACGCCGTGGCCGCCCAGGCCGAGCAGGCCGCCGCCGCGGCCGCCGAGCAGGCCCGCCAGAAACTGGAGGCCGAGACCGGCGCGGCCAGGCTGGAGGCCGAGACCCAGGCCGCCGCCCACCGCGCCACCTTCGAGCAGGAGCTGGTCGACCTGCGCACCGCCCACGACGCCGAGCTGGCCGGCCTTCGCGCCGCCCACGACGCGGAGCTGACCGAGCAGCGCACCACCGCCACCACCGAGGCCGAGCAGCTGCGCACCACGGCCCGGACGGAGGCCGACAAGCTGCGCGCGACCGCCGCGAAGAAGGCCGAGGCGGTGCGCGCAACCGCCGCGAAGGAGAGCGACGAGCTGCGGGCCACCGCCACCACGGAGGCCGAGGCGGTGCGCGCAACCGCCGCGAAGGAGGCCGACGAGCTGCGGGCCACCGCCACCACGGAGGCCGAGGCGGTGCGCGCAACCGCCGCGAAGGAGGCCGACGAGCTGCGCGCCACCGCCACTATCGAGGCCGAGGCCCTGAAGGCCCGCGTGGAGGCCCTGGAGGCCCAGAACGCCGAGCTGCGCGCGACGGTGTCGGCGGACACCGAGAAGGCCGAGGCACAGCGGGCGCGGATCGAGACCCTGGAGGCCGAGGCCGCCGAGGCCAAGACGCTCAAGGCCCGCGTGCAGACCCTCGAGGCCGAGGCCAAGGAGGCCAAGACGCTCAAGGCCCGCGTACGGACCCTGCTGGCCGAGGCTGAGGAGGCCGCGACCGAGCGGACGATGTCCCTCGACGCGGTCAAGGCGGAGCAGGACGCCACCGAGAAGGCCGAGCGGCGCGTGGAGGAACTGCGTAAGCAGGAGGCCGAGCTGAGCGCCCAGTTGACCAGCCTGCGCGAGCAGGAGACGGAGCTGACCACGCAGGTCGCCACCGCCGAGGCCCGGATCGCCGAGTCCAACCAGGACCTGACGGCGGCAGCCGCGTCCTCCAAGGGCAAGGCCGCCGCGGAGAGCAACGGCAAGGCCGCCGCCGAGGCGAACGGCAAGATCCCGGTCGAGGCCAACGGCAGCCGCTGACGGCCGGGGCCCTGCGCCCTCCGACCGCTCGCCGCACCGCCGTGGCCAACCGTCATCCGCGCACCGGGGGTGACCGGCGTCCGCCGGCCGCCCCCACCCCTGCACCTCTCACCGGGCGCGACCGCACCGCCAGGGCAAGCAGAATCCCGCGCCGCCGGTTCTCACACCGCTGAGGCCAACCGGCGTCCACCCACCGCCAGCCGCCAGCCGCCAGCCCAGCATCACCGGGACCGGCGTCCCCTCACCACTCACCACCGCCAACCGGCGTCCACCCACCGGCCGCGGGCCGCGCCGCCGGGGCGACCGGCGTCCGCCCACCTGCCGCAGGTCGCGCCGCCGCGGCCCTCCCGGGTCCGCGATCTCCCTTGGCGCCATCCCACAGAATCGCCCCGCAGAATCATTCCAAATCGGATACATGACCCGCCAAGCGAAAAATCCGATAAGAGTGACCGTCAATAGGTTGGGGCGAAGGCGGCGGTCGGTGTGGCGGCGGAGTTTGCCGAACCCGTCGACCGCGTCGCCGGTCAGGCCTGACCGGGCAGCCGTCGATCACTCGGCGTAGCGATGGGCCTCGTGCCGGCGATCGCGGTCTGCGGCATGAGCGTGCACCATTTGACATTGCCATTACCGTCCGGGGCGGTAATTCCGGGCGAGGTCGGGGATAATCAATGACATGGGGCAGCTGTCATTCT
>NZ_JBFAZW010000182.1:0-14379 GCF_040682015.1 Dactylosporangium sp. NPDC051485 | reverse complement strand
AGATTGGTCCTTCGACAAGCCCAATCATCCCTGCTGGCAAGGCATCCGTTCATCTATGCCACACGGTGTTATATTCCTATCCGCGGATCCGGGTCTGAGCCCGCTTGACGGCATTGACCCGGTAGATGAGAGCGAAGCGGTTGGTCTTGGTGAGTACGTCGAACATGGCCTGGGCGGCAGGGTTGGCGGCGATCGCGGCGATGAGGTCGGCCGGCACCTCAGCTTCCGAGGGCGGAGCGTAAGCGACCGCCCACCGCCCGTCCGCTTTCGCGGCTTCCACCGCGACGCGGCCCGGAGGCAGCATCCGCCCCTGCGCCTCGAGCCGGGCCACGTGGGCGATGTTGCGCTGCGACCAGGAACTGCGGGGCCTGCGCGGGGTGAACCGGATCCAAGAGATCTCCTGATCCCCCTTACGGGCCTGCCCGTCGATCCAGCCAAAGCACAAGGCCTCGTCAACCGCCTGCTGCCAGGTCACCGTGGTGACTGTGCCGTCCTTCCTGGTCAGGGCCAGCCACACGCCCGCCGATGTGGCGTGGTTGCTCAACAACCACGCGCGCAGCGCCTCGGCGTCCGCGACGATCAACTCATCTAGTTCGGCTCCCGCCACGACAGCAGGCTAACCGCTGACCGCGGCCGCAACCTCCGCCCCCTGGGCCACCCCGACTTGCCGGGCTATCGGCGACCCGGTCGCTCGACCGACCGCCGGGCACCCCTGCCCGCCAAGACGATCTCGACGCCGGACCGGCATGTCGGCCTCGTCGTACACAAGCCCGCATGCGGCGAGCATCTATGTCCGGGCCGCTGACAAGCGCCGGCGCCATCACAGCGGCGGCAGCCACCGGCCGTACTGGCCAGCGACGCCCGGTGATCCAGCCGCGCACCTCTACCGCTCGCTCCGGGCATGACGGCTGAAGTGGCATCCCGCCGCGTAAGTGTCCGCTACGAGGTGCCGCTCCAGCGGTACCAGCCGCCGCCGAGGTGGTGGAAGTATGCCGACTCGATCAAGGCGGTCTCGACGTCCCGAGTCGGCCCGCCGGGCAGATAGGCGAAGCCGGCGTGGTAGAAGACGTCGCCGTGAGCTTCGTAGAAGACCGCGCCACCAGGCACCCAGCCTGCGCTTGTGATGGTGTAAAGACCCAACCGGCGCGGCACGGTGAAGCTCTCCCACGCACTGCCCGGGGGCGGAATCGGGTGTCCGGCGACAACGGCGGCGAACGCGCCTCGGCTGGCCGCCCACCGCATCTTGAACGGCGCGCCGGTGCACAGCAGGGCCAAGGTGAGTACGCCGATGACTGGTCCGATCGGGAACTATCTCCGCCACCTGCCGGTGGTGCTGACGATGGAGATGGTCCAGCCGAGCCAGAAGCAGCCAACGAGCACGGACGCACAGCCGCCGGCCGCGAGCAGGAACAAGCGGCTGCCCGGATAGCTCACGGACCAGAGCACGCCACCTGCCGCCGCAACGACGAACAGGTTGAATGCCCAGACGAGCCGCCGGTCGGGCCCAGCGGTCGACGCAGAGGCGTCGCGTGTTGCTGTGTCCGACATGGTGACATCCTGCCGACCCGATCAGGCTCGGATCGAGGGCCTGCACTGAATCTTCACGCAGATGCTCGTTAGCTGCTGCAGTGTGACCGCCTGTGGCCCCGGTGTGCTCCCAACCGCGGAGAGTCGCGGCTTCGGCGTGGCCAGCCGAGCCAGCACGTTCACCAAGCCCCGCCCGGGTGAGGTGTTGTTCGAGCGGATCTGCCGGGAGAACGGCATACCTGCAGCGGCGACCTACGGTCGGTGGGCCGCGAAAGCAGCGATGAGGCGGTCGCGTTTGGAGGCGACGAAGCGGTACACAGTCCCCGACGCCATCGTGACAGCGAGGCCGTTCGGGATGATTCTCCAGTGGTTGTACTTGTGCATGGACACGATCTGGTCGACCGGGAGGTCGAGCGGCTCAGTCTGGACGTTCAGTGCATGCGCACGGAAGGACAGGCGGTCGCGGGTCAGGGTCAGGCGACCACCGACGGCCTCTGCACCGCGCCACAGATTGGCTCTGGCACGCACCAAGACACCGCTGTCGTCTGTCATGTGACCATCCTCGGGCTTGCCGGTCCCACAAGCTAGCGTGACCCGACGACGGTCCAATCCGAGTCTCAGGCGGTTGCCGGCGCAGTCGGCGGCGGGGTTGCGGCGCCGGACTTGGTGTTCCGGCCGGCTCGGACGTGCTGGCGCTGCCTGGCCTTACGGGCCAGGTCGTTGCGGGTCCGCGGTGAGGTCGCCTCGGCCAGCGTGCCCTCGATCAGCGCGTTTGCGATGCGCATCGTCGATGCGCTTCACCCGCCGGTGGCTTGCAGCGCGTAGCGCAGGCGAGCGCCCGAACCCCACAGTGGCAGATGAAGTCCCCAACCGCCCCTGATGGCCGCCTCTACCTGAACCTACCGAATCGGGCCCCTCGCGGCCCCCGCGAGGAGTGGCGCCCGGTCGCAAGTTGCTGGCCACGGCAACGACGGGCCACTTGGCGGCCGCGCACGACACGGAACGAACACGATCATGGCAGAAACCTGGCCTCAAGCAGCGTAAACACGTCATGCCGAGCAACCGCCGAGCACCCGGCGGGTATAAAAGGGACAAAATCCCGTCTAAAGCCATCTGCCGATGTCTATTTATGCTGGTGGGCCGCCAGGGACTCGAACCCTGAACCTACGGATTAAAAGTCCGCAGCTCTGCCATTGAGCTAGCAGCCCGCGCACACAGGGTACCCCGTCCGCCCACCACGGCTCATATCCGTTTCCGTCTTGACGCGTATTGCCAGGTCCGGACGTTGTAAGTCCACAATGTGGGACGTGGCAGTGTGCCTCCAGTCGCGAAAATCCGGGTAGATTCGGGCTGGTCCGCCCATGGTCCTGAACATCCGAGCACCCACCGGGATCAACGAGTGGCTCTGGGCCTCTGCCTGCAGGACATCAAGACCATGCGCTGATTGTGTCGCTGAGCGTCAGTGCGAACACCGGCCCCGGCCGCGAGGGCTGCCAGCCGCCGGTCAGCGCTTGGCGGATACCCGCGGCCACCAGCGCGGGACGCACAGATCGGCTTCGCAATCCGATCCAGTTGCCGGGATGCGCACACGGCAACGACACGACCAGCAAGGCCCCCTGAGGTTCCTCGGCCCGCTCCACCACGAACTTCAGTGGCGACCAGCCATTGGCCTGGCAGTACGTGGGCCTGCGACGCACTGTCCAGCGGAAATCGACACCATTGACGATGATCCGCCGGGAGCCCTTCCTGGCCAGCGTCACCCCCATACCCCCACCGCCCTCGACCTTCTTCAGATCAGCACGGTAGCCAAATTCCAGGACAACCACTACCGCTTCCGGAACACAGCCGGGTGCCTTCGACGGGGCCGGAGTTCCAGTGGTGGGACGGCCTCCCGCATGCGGGAGGCCCGGGTCCGGGGTCGTGCGGGCGACCCGGTACACGATCCAGGCGATCACCAGGGCGGTCACGGTGATACCGACGGAGCCGACGTTGGGGCCGGTCCAGGAGTTCCAGCCGACGGCCCTTCCTGTCGGCTATCTAGCTGGTGGCGGCGTCGGTGTAGCGGTCGACCTGCTTGGTGAGCAGGTCCGCAGCGATGTCGGCGGAGGCGTTTGAGGAGTCCGCCAGTGCCGGCGCTGGTGGCACAGGTCGCGTTCGGCGGGCAGTTGGGTGCCGGGTGGCCACTCGCCGGACTGGATTCGGGCGCGCATCTCGGCGGCGGCCGCGAGGTAGAGGACCTCGCTGGTGTGACGGATGTCCATGGCCAACAATGTATTGCCTTGAGGCCCTAAAAGAATGCTGCGAAGGCGCCAATCCTGGTCGAACGAGACCATCGCGACGCATCCGGGCGCACGGTCCGTCGTCGATGCGTGACGGGGTGGCGCGATCGTAGTGCCATCGATCATGATGGGGCCCTCGACGTGGGGGGACGAGGGGTGGGATGAAGGCGTATCTGGATCAACTGTTGGACATGGCTCGGCGGACCGGCCATGCGGCCGAGCAGGTCCGTGGCGCGGTCGGTGCGCACCGCGACACGCTGGTCCCGGCCGGGAACGGGGCGGAGGCGTGGCAGGCCACCGTGCAGGCGTCCTCGGCGGTGCAGGCGTGGCAGCGGTACCTGGGCAACCTAACAGGCGAGGTGACGCAGCTGGCCCGGGGCTTCGAGGCGGCGGCAGTCAACTACAGCGCGGCGGACCAGGACGCCATGCGTGGGCATCCGTGGACGAAGCATGCCTGAGCTCGGCTTCGCTGAGCTGCTGGCCAGCGATCCGGGCCCGTTCTCCACGGCCGCGCGGGCCTGGAAGCAGCTGGCCGAGGATCTGGACAACGCGGCCGAGGACGTGATCCGTAGTACGCGGGATCTGGCTGAGGTGTGGCCGGAGGGTGACGCCGCTGAGGCCGCCGAGCAGCGGACCGCGACGGTGCGCAACGAGGTGTGTAACGCCTATCTGCCGGCGCGGAGGATCGGGGAGGCGTTGCAGGCGCACGCTGATGCGATGTATGACCTGTGCGGGCAGGCCGGCGACCTGTATGACGAGGCGATGCGTTCCGGGTTCGTCATCGACTGGCGTACCGGGGTGATCAGCGTGTCGGCCGCGGCGGCCGGGTATCGCTCGCCCGACTCGTTGGAGAGGCAGGTGAACGAGGTCGCGGCGAGCATGACGGAGCTGGTCGGGCGGGCCCGGGCCCTCGATGCCAGGACGACCAACGCGTTGGTCGTGAACCTGCCCGACGCCACCGTCGGGTTCGGGGCTTTGGCGCGGGTGCCGGTGTCGCGGGAGGAGATCCTCGCCCAGCAGGGCAAGGACCCGAAGGCGGTCAACGACTGGTGGAACGACCTCGACCCGCAGCAGCAGGAAGCCGCGCTCCAGCAGTACCCGGACCTGGTCGGCTGGCTCAACGGGGTGCCCGCCGAGGACCGCGACGCGGCCAACCGGCTGCGGCTGCAACGCGACGGCGACAACCTCCAGCACCAGGCCGACGACCTCAACCGGCAACTGGCCGACCTCAACGCCCACCCGCCGGTCAACCACAACAGCCCCGAGTTCTACGCCTGGAACGCACAACGCACCGCGCTGCAGGACCGCCTCGACGACGTGCACACCGAGCAGCAGCACCTCGCCAAAACCAAGGAAGCCCTGGACAAGCTCGGGACCAACGGCTATCTGCTCGGCCTCGACCCGACCGGCGACGGCAAGGCGATCATCTCCGTAGGCAATCCCGACACGGCGAAGTACACCTCAGTGATGGTTCCTGGGCTCGGCACCACCCTCGACGACGCGCCCGGCGCCATCAACCGGCAGCTCAACCTGTACCGGAGCGTCGACAGCCAAGCCTCCGGCGGGCAAACCGCGACGATGTGGTGGCTCGGCTACGACGCCCCCGAGTTCGACGCCTCCGTGGCCCTGTCAGAACGCTCCGAGCAGGGCGGTGCCGCGCTCGACCCGTTCGTCGACGGGCTGCGGGTCACCCACGACACCGGCACCCAGGACCGGCTCGTCGTCATCGGCCACAGCTACGGCTCCACCGTGGTCGCCGAGGCCGACCTGCACGGTAACGGCCTCGCCGCCGACGATGTCATCGTGGCCGGCAGCCCCGGCCTGCACACCGACAACGCCGCCAACCTCCACATCGACCCCCACCACCTCTGGGTCGGCGCCGCCCCCGACGACCCCGTCGCCTACCCCGGCTACTACGGCGACACTGTCGCCGTCGCCAGCGCCCCGCTGCTCGGCCCGCTCGGCTGGGTACTCGACGAGGCCTACAAACACGACCACGGCCCCGAACCCCAGGACCCCGCCTTCGGCGCCAACCAGTTCCACGTCAACACCCACGGCCACTCCGACTACTGGAACGCCAACTCCGGAAGCATCGACAACCAGGCGAAAATCATCGTCGGTGACTACAGCCACGTGAAGCTCGACCACAAGGCGCCGACGCCATGACCACCCTGCACCGCGCCCGCGCCGTGATCGCCGCGCTGCTCCTCGCCACGGCGACCGCCGCGTGCTCCCAACAGAAGGACACCACGTTGGAGACCAGAACCGTCGGCGAGGCCACCTCCACGGTCAACGACTACCTCACCCAGACCCTGACACTCATCGGACCCGACGCACGGCAGAGCAAACCGGGCGGCACCACCGACATCCCGTGCAGCGACGCCCCAAACGCACCCAACGACCAGTTCGGCGTCGCCGGCCACTACCAGATCGAAAACCCCACCGAAGCACCCAAGGCCACCATCGCCAGACTCCAACAGGCATGGCAGAACAAGGGCTACACCCAGAACGACTACCGCACCAGCGACCCCGAACGACCCGAACTGACCGTCACCAATCCAGCCGACCACATCAAAATCACCGCCGAGGTCATCAAAGACGCACCACGCATCGCCCTAACCATCGGCACCCCCTGCTACCACTCGCCTACGCCGCTGTACTAGGCCGCCGACGCGCGACTGCCGGCCCTGTCACCGCCCGTGCGTCGCGCCAGCAGTTCGACGTCGTCGGTTGACGGTGGCGGGGTCCTGCGACCTGGCTCCTAAAGTCGTGGAGTGAACGTTTACGACATCGCCGACCGGCTACCCGCGATCGAGGTGCTACGCGACCGGTGCCGGGCTCTCGCCGTGCTGGAGCTCATCCAAGGCCCCGACTACGCGTACTACGCCTACACCCCGTGGGGCGACGACGAGGCGGCCCTGATGCGCAACGGCAGCGGCGACGAGTACTCCATCGTGTTCACCGCCGCGGGTGTGTTTATTCGCGTATTCGACCATGAGTCCGAGATGACGCCGTACGCCAACGACGACCATGCGCTGTGGCCTGGCCTGCTCGACGGGCTCCCGCCGGAGTTCCGCCGACACGTCACCGAGCCCGCGTTCTGCGACGAGGGCGATCTGAACGCCACCGCCGTGCTGTGGCGGCGCGCTGGCGACGACCGCTGGCACACCGGTACTGGCATCACATTTCCGCCGTCGCGGGGGCGCTACGACACCAGCCCCGACGGCGCCGACCGGCTCGCCATCCTGTGTGACGACATCGTCGACCGCTACGTTGCCTTCGCCGGGAACTATCATGAGTTTGAGGCCGACCGGGCAGCGGTCGCGCACATCGCAGCGATGCGCCCGCTCACCGACGCTGTGGTGCGGGCACTCAACCCCGACATCAACCTCACCCAAGTCCACGAAGCCGTTACGGAGATCGGGTACCCGGTCAGCCGAGAAACCGGACGATAGAACCGCCTCACGCGCAAGGCCGGCCACGGGGCGGACTCGGTGAACCACCGGTTGATGTCGTCGGTCCGGAGTCGGCGCCGCGTGGACCTGCGGATACGCGCCGTACGATTGGAGTACGGAGGGCTTGCGCACAGCACGATTCGTGAGAGTGAAATCGTGGAAGAGGATGCATCCCTAGCGTCTGACTACGGATCAGAAGGTTAGGGGTTCGAGTCCCTTCGGGCGCGCAAGATCAACAGGCGGTTGAGCTGCGGAAACGTAGATCAGCCGCCTGACTTTTTCTGTCCATTGTGGACCTGAAGTGTTCCGAAAGTGATCGGCTGTTTCGGAAGCGTCCAGTCCGGTCGGTGCTGATCGGCGTATCTCTGTGTTGTGTGGTCTTTGATCTTGCACGGGAGCTCAGGCCCTAGGTGGGCCGGAGCGGCGTCGACGCGGCATCTCATTGGCGTCGGATTTGGCGCGGCACGCGAGGCGGTTTCCGGGCCGGTCGTGACGTCTTACGGCCCTTCCGGGTGGCGGTCGGCTCGACCGCTCAAGAAGACCTTCGTTCCGCGACCGCCGCGTTCATGCGTGCCGTCCCGACTGCGGTCGCCGGCGTCGACACGTCGGTGTGCGTACAACCTGCCGGGCGGGCGGCGTGTCGGCCGGCGTTGCGCAGTGGTCTGGCGTTTGTCGGGTGCCGCGGGCTGCTGTTGTTCGAGCGGTGCGGGCGCGGTGTGGCTGGTGATCTTGCCGCACCGCGCCTGCGCCTGTTGGGCTCGGTTGTGGGTGCGCGGCGGTGGTTCAGCAGTTGCGGTAGACGGTGTCGGCGCGGTTGCGGCCTGCGCCGACGTTGGCGTTGCTGCGGGCGGTGGTGCTGACGGTGAAGAGGTTGGTGTAGGTGGCGGTGTCGACGAAGGTGACCGAGCCGGTGCTGAGGTTGTAGGCGGCGGATTCGGTGCGGTTGCGCCAGCCCCATGTGGCGAGGTCTTGGTAGCCGCAGTCGCTGAGCCTTCCGCGGGGATATGCGAAGTTTATCCCGTCGTAGAAGCAGTACCAGCCGCTCGGGCAGTCGGCGCCGCTGAGGGCCGTGCTGCTGGTGCGGGCGATGGTGACGACGAACCGGCCTCCGTCGTAGGCGATGTCGGCCGCGCCGACCTGGACCCCGCCGGGGTGCTTGGCGTGGTACGCGTCGACCTGCGCCTGGATGGTGGTGGCGCCGTTCGGTGCGGCCTGTGCCGGCGTGACGGTCGCTACCGCTGCGGCGATGCCGAGCAGGACCGCGATCGCCCGTCCTGGTAGCGAGTGGGCGCGTGCTGTGTTGGTCATGATCCCCCCTTGGTCGCGGATGCCGTCCCGGTCTGGGGGCACCCAGCGATGACTACCGTTCGCGCTCGTCCGCAAACGGTCGGTGACAGCACTGTAGGTGCGGCGCCGGGTTGAACAACACGTCGATCGCAGTAAATGAAAAACGCTCTGGACCTGCATCGAGGGTGCCGGGAGGCCGCCGCCGGACGGTGGAACCGCAGCCAGGGGTGCCCGGAGGATCCGGCCGGGCGGCCGGGGTCCCGGGTGGGGTGCCCCGGCTGTGGAAATCTGCCGGGGGACGGTGTTCACAGATTCGACGTCTCGTGCGACATATCCGGGTGCGCGCTCGACGTGAGTCGATGTCGCGTCCGCACACCCCTGCAAGTTGCACCTATCGATGACGACCCCGAGGGACGGTGCACGGAGTGGACGACGAGGACCGCAACGTGTGGTTCACGGCAGTGTATGAGGCGCATCAGCACGAGATCCTGGGTTACCTGTACGGACTGCGCCTCGGGCGGTCGGCCGAGGACGCATGGCAGGAGACGTTCCTTGAGGCGTGGGAGCAGGCCCATGTCATCAGCGCGTTCGGCAATGTGCGTGCCTGGCTGTTCAAGGTCGCCCGTCGGCGGGCCATCGACGAGCTGCGGCGCCGAAAACGGCACGCCGAGCCGCGGTGGCCGCTGCCGATCGGGGTGTCGGTCTCCGACGCCAAGGTCCGGCACGAGCTCGAGTTCCTGCACCGCGTGGCGGACTACAACCTCACCAGTAAGGAGCTGGAGGTCTTGTACCTACAACACGTCTACAACTTCTCGGACGCGGAGATCGCCACCGTCATCGGCAAGAGCTCGGACAGCGTCCGCAAGTACCGCGAGAAGGCACATAAGAAGATCGCTGCGGCGGAGGGTCTGGAGACGGGAGCGGCCCGCCGCCGGCGCTTGGCCCGGGAGGGCGCGGTATGAACCCCGACGACGAGCAGATCGACGCTGTTGTCAGGCCGGTGGCGCTGGCTGTGGCCGCTGCTGCGCCGCGGCCGCCGGGCGCGGCGCCGATGACCGCGGCGCAACTGATCGGGATCGCCGTGCGTCGGCGGCGGGTCCGTCGCCAGCGCCGACAGCTGCTGGCCGCCGCTGCCACCTTCGCCACTGTTCTGATCATCGCCGGTGCCGGCGTTGTCGGCTTCCCTGAGGCGCAGCAATCAGCTGGCCTGCCCGGCCCCGACGCGTGTGTCGCCGCCGCGGTACCGGTTACCGCGCCCGCACCGCTGCGGCCCGGGCCGGCCGCACCCGCCCTGGCGCAGCTCGCCACCCTGTCCGGGTACGTCAGCACCCTGACGGACGGTTCCGAGGTGCGGCACCCGACCGGCAGCGCGGCCGCCGGAACCGGCTACGCCTTCCTGCACCTGCGCCGGTGGGCGGTCCAGCCCGGCGCGGCCACGGCCGCGATCCACGACGAGCAACTCTGGTGGGACCCCACACGGCCGGGGCTGCGCCGCAGCTGCAGCGTTGCCGCGTTCACCGCCACCGGGACGCTCGACACCGCCTCCGCCGCCGCCATCCCTGCCGGCGGAGCCGGCGCGGCGATCACGGACCCGTCCGCGGACCCTGCTGTCCTCGCCGCCCAGCTCGCCGACAGCGGTCCCGCTCCCGATGGCGCGCACGTCTTCCTGGAACGCATCGCGGACCTCTACAGCAGCCACGTGCTGACCCCGGCCCAGCGGGGCGCAGCACTGCGGATCCTCGCCGACACCCCCGGCGTCCAGGTCCGCGGACAACTGGCCGACCGCACGGGCCGCATCGGCACCGCCGTCAGCGCCACCGCGATCATCGGTGGCGTCACGGTCGAAGACGTCGCCGTCTTCGACGGCTCCGGGCAACTGCTCACCCACGAGCAGACCCGCGCCGAACCCGGCGCGGCAACCGCCACGGTCAGCACCGTCCTGCTGATCCTGGCCGCCGCCCGTACGCCCGCCCCCGCAATGACCCCCTAACGGCCGCCGATGGCATCGCAACGATGCCGGAACGCACCATTTCCGAGGAGCGCACAACAAACCGGAGAAAGCTTTTCCTTCGCTCCCGCGCCGCGTGGCGCGGGAGTAGAGGTCGTCCCCTCGAATATCACTGTGCGTACAGCACATCGAAAATATGCATACCTGTCCGGCATGCATTGGTCGACGCGGGTCATGCCTGCAAGCGTGGCATTCATGAAACGTATTTCTGTTTGCGTGACCGACATGCCTGACCGTCATGCAAGTTGCATAAAAAAACATCGGCGGAGCGTAACTAAAACTCTTCCACCCGCAGACGTACATGCAGTAGCGTTGCACCGCTCTCGCCGAGCGCCGAAGACCCGGCCGCCTGGGAGTCCCCACCTGATCGACGCGGCCCTACCCGGTGGCGGCAACGCTGGGACTGTCAATCACGCACGAAGCCCGTCATCGCCCGCGCTTCCCGTGCCTGCCGAGCAGCAGCTCAACGAGACATCCAGCACGTAGTCCTTGTCCGCGGACCACAGCAGACCCCCGGCACAGTGCCGGAGGACCTCCCCGAACGGGAGTGCCGTGAAAGGAACCACCCCGTGGCTCCGCGACCAGAGAACCGACGCGACCGTCCGAGACGGAAACGCCATAACCGGCACCGTCAGGCGGAACGGGAGCGCCGGAACCGCCGCATCGCCGCACAGCGAATCGCGGTACGGATCGTCAACATCGTCATCGGCCTCACCGAAATCCTGGCCGCCCAGTCGATTGACGGTCCAGCGAGAAACACGGTCCTTGCCATCATGATCACAGCAAGGACCGTGCTGTTCATCCTCACGGAACCCGCACTCAAACTCCGACAAAAGAACTGAGCGCGAACTCCGCCGACCGGGTGGTGGTCAAACGACCGCCACCCGGTGGCATCTACCGCGCCGGCACGACGAAATGTCGACCCGAAATGTCGGCTACCCGACACCTCGGCTGCCTACTCTGCCATAGATAACGAACCCGTCAACCCAATGTCTCATCCGTGAGACACATCGGTCCGTCAGTACCGATCACTTCCACCGACTCGACCACGAACCGCTGCCAGTTCGTCGCCGACGGGCGGCACTGCCGGACCGGCGAACCCGCCGTCAGTGGCGCTTACCGGCACCGCGTCACTGACGTAGCCCAACGGCCCAGTCACCCCGACGCCGCGACAACTGACTCACACATGTGTTCTTCCGGCGCGGCCGGCCCGGTGGCGTCGACGAACTACCTGACCCACCACTACCGTACTTTGATCTTCAAGACCACGCGGTGCTCGGGGCACTCGGAGCTTCCCGGGAGGAACACTGGATCGGACCGCCCGCCCGCGAGCGTGCCGAGCAGGGTCCGCCGCTCACCGGTGACCTCTCGGACCCGGCGGAGTCGGCCGGATCGAGCTCGCCGGTCACGCCCACACCGCCCATAATGCCGGCGGCGCCGGTGAGCGAACGACCGGTTGTCCCGACCGGAGCTGTTCCTGAGGGGCGGTGAAGCCGGCGACCGCGAGCCTGGATGATGCGACGGCTGATCGACTGGGCGGTCCGGCAGGGCGGGTAACGGGGGTGTGGACTTGCGTTCTGGCGCACTCGGAGCGTGGATGGTGTCGGCTTGGACGCCGATCGCATCCAGGACCGTGACGCAGGTGCGGAGGGACGGGACGGCGAGATGCGCCAGATCGACATCGACGAGCAGGTCTATGCCTCGCTCCGCGAGCTCGGCCGTACCGGTGACACCTTCAACGACGTGCTGCGGGGCGTCTTGGGTCTGCCGCCGGAGGCACCGGTGCCGCCGCGGGACGAGCGCCGACGCCGCAGGCCCTGGAAACCCGCGCTGCGTCCGCTGCTCGCCGCGGGGCTGCTGCAGCCCGGTCAGCGGCTGACGTGGGACCGGCCACGCCTCGGCGAACAACACACCGTCACCGTCGACACGGCCGGCAACCTGGTCACCGAGCACGGCAGGGTGTGCCCCACACCCGACAGCGCCACCAGGGCGATCACCGGCTACCCGGCGGCCGGCTGGCCGGCCTTCCATACCGGCGACGGCGTCAGCCTCCAACAACTCCGCGAACGACTCGCCGACGGTTCCACATCGGACCTGGACCGAGACGTGGCCGCCCAACCGTAGCCACACCGCAGGCTCCAGCGTGCTGGCACTGCGGTCTGCCGCCCGACAAGGACGATTCACCGGTCACTGGCGGCCAGCCGCAGGTCGGCACGCGGGGAATGCGTAATACCACGACCGGCCGAGGTCGTGCTGTCGCACCTGACGCGAGGGCACCGTCCTGAGGGCCGCCCGTCGTATTCTGGCACCTACCGTGGCCGGACACGACCGCCTCTCAGGAGGACGACATGCCGGAGCGACCAGACGCATCGTCGGCGGCGGACGATGCGGCGATGCAGGCCCTCGCCGGGTCGGCTGCCGGGCGTATCACGCTGCCGAGCGGGCGCACGCTCACCTCGGATGAGTTGACGGCACTGGCGTCCGCCGCCCCGCCGGAGATCAGGTCCTATCTGCGTCGTGTCAGGCGGGTGCGGCGGCGATTCTGGTTCCGTCGTTGGGCGCGGGTATTTCCGCTGTTCGCGGCGATCGTGGGTATGCCTGTCGCAGTTGTCGGGATGTTGGTCGTCGATCCGGATTTCCTCGCGCCCTACCGTCGGTGGCCGGGACAGCTCGTGGCCATCGCAGTGGTCGGCATGTACGTCTGCGGAGCGGTGACAACGGTCGGCGTAGCGCGTGAAATCCGTGCGATCACAGCGGGCCGCCGGTCGCGTCAAACCCGGAAATACGGACCGCTCGAGCGACCGCCAGCTGAGTAACGGTGACGGTGCAATCTGGCGGGTCCCGAACCTGCACTGCGAGCACGACGATCGGGACCGCTGCACCACAACCCACGCCAGCCCGCGAAACCGGCCTGGGTGGGTTCGCACAGCCGGTGCGTGCCCGTCGGCTGCGGCTCACGCTCGACGTGGCGCTGTGGAAGCGGCTGGTGTTCAGGCAGGGAGCCCCGTCGCCTCAGCACATTGCGAGCTGTCGCTGCCGCGGTGGGCAGTCCAAGCGCACCGGCAGTTGCTGGCGCCGCGCCCCGCTCGTCACTGCCCCCTGGGGGAGGCCGAAGGCAGCCCGGGAGCTGGGGCGCTGATGCCCGGCGATGATGGAACGGTTCGCCGCAGAGCCGCTGAAGCGATCGACGCCACCGGGGGCGGCAAGGCGGCGCCGGCGAGTTCGTCGGCGACGTCGAACCATCTCGGCCCGTCCACGTCGGCGTCGTCCGGCAGCCTCAGCGTCTGGTGCGCCCAGTCCAGCCACGGCACGGTAGGGGCCGGGAGAAGCTCCGGGTCGCCGTCAGGCACCTCGATCGCGCCCGTAGACAGCACAAACATCTCAACGTCGGAGTAGTCATCTCCAGGCACATACTCGACGTAGACACCCAGGGCAGCGAGGGACGCGTCAGGGTGGGCTGGGCGCCACTCGCCGCGGGGGATGCCCTCCTCATCACGGACGGCATCGAGGAGTTGGTTGGTGGCGTCAGCACTGTCAAAGCCGTCGGTGGTGACGAGGTAGCCGTAGACGACGCGCAAGGGTGCTTCCTTCCATCGAAGACACCGATCCTGCCGAGACCGGGCTCAGCAGACCAGAACAGTCACCCGATCGTGTAGTCGTCAGCCACGCGCCGGACCGTGCGGACAGGTCGGACTTTCCACGACAACGACATCGTCTCAAGTGAACAACTGCTCTGACCCGGATCCGCGGATAGGAATATAACACCGTGTGGCATAGATGAACGGATGCCTTGCCAGCAGGGATGATTGGGCTTGTCGAAGGA
>NZ_JBFAZW010000181.1:0-14394 GCF_040682015.1 Dactylosporangium sp. NPDC051485 | reverse complement strand
GCGGCCCGGGCGGCGGCGGACGCGGCCGCGCAGGGCGCCCGCGCGACCGTGCCGATGCAGGCGCGCAAGGGCCGCGCCTCCTACCTCGGCGAGCGCAGCGTCGGCCACCAGGACCCGGGCGCGACGTCCACCGCCCTGATCCTGGCCGCCCTGGCGGAGGTCACAGGCCGAGACCCCGCCCGATGATCTCCTTCATGATCTCGGTCGTGCCGCCGTAGATCGTCTGGACCCGGCTGTTGAGCCACGCCTTGGCGACCGGGTACTCCAGCATGAAGCCGTAGCCGCCGTGCAGCTGCACGCACCGGTCGGCCACCTTGTTCTGCAGCTCCGTCGTCCACCACTTCGCCTTGGCCGCGTCGGTCACGCTGAGCCGCCCGGCGTTCTGCTCCAGGATGCAGTGGTTCAGGAACGTCCGCGCGATCGTGACCTCGGTGTCGAGCTCGGCCAGCAGGAACCGGTTGTGCTGGAACGTGCCGATCGGCCGCCCGAAGGCCTCGCGCGTGCGGGCGTACTCCAGCGTGATGGCCAGGACGTGCTCGGCCGCGGCGACGGCGGCCACCGCGATGCCGAGCCGCTCCCGGGGCAGGTTGGCCATGAGGTGGTAGAAGCCGGCGTTCTCCTGGCCGATCAGGTGCTCGGCCGGGATCCGGCAGTCGTCGAAGAACAGCTCCGCGGTGTCGTTGGCCTTGAGCCCGACCTTCTCCAGCCGCCGCCCGCGGGTGAACCCGGGCGTGCCGGACTCGAGCGCGAACAGGCTGATCCCGTGCGCGCCCTTGCCGGGGTCGGTCTTGGCCACGACGAGCACCAGGTCGGCCATCTCGCCGTTGGTGATGAAGGTCTTCTGCCCGTTGAGCACCCACGAGTGGCCGTCGCGCACCGCGCTCGTGCGGATCGCGGACAGGTCGCTGCCGGCCCCCGGCTCGCTCATCGCGATGGCGGTCACGATGTCGCCGGAGCAGAACCCGGGCAGCCACCGCCTGCGCTGGTCCGGCGTGGTCAGATCCGTCAGGTACGGCGCCACGACGTCGTTGTGCAGCCCGAACCCGAGCCCCGACGCCCCGGCCGCGACGATCTCCTCGACCAGCACCGCGTTGAACCGGAAGTCCTTCTGCCCGCCGCCGCCGTACTCCTCGTCGACGTCCATGCCGAGCAGTCCCGCCCTGCCGGCCTTGCGCCAGACCTCCCGGTCGACGATCCCGGCCTTCTCCCACTCGTCGTTGTGCGGCACCGCCTCGCGGGCGAGGAACTCGCGGCACAGATCCCGGAAGGCGTGGTGCTCGGCCTCGTACAGGTGCTGCTCCATGCGGGCCAGTGTGCGTCGCGAGACGCGGTCTCGCCTAGGTCACAGGCCCAGCATCCCGTACAGGTGGTCCGGCAGCGGCTCGGCGCCTGCCGGCTCCCGCACGCTCACCGGCACCCCGAAGTCGGAGTACGTCGCCTCCACGGTGTTGTCCGGGATGCGTACCCGCACGCTGGTCAGCCGGCCGCCGCCGTCCACGGTGGCCTCGAACGGGATCGCCCTGGCCGCCGCCCCGAGCTGCATGACCCGCCCGACGTTGACCGGTCCCCAGGCCACCACCCGGGTCATGTCGACCGTCCCCCGGTACGCCTGCCCGTCCCGCGTCACGTCGTGCGCCGCCGCCATGAGCGCCTGCACCTCGGTCGGGTCCTTGATCGCGCTGAGCCCGAGCGCCCCCGGCTTCGTCACCCGCTGTGGATCCACTCGATACCAGGTGTTCCCGTCGAACCCCAGCAGCGGCAGCCCGGTGATCCGCGTGTACGCGTTGCCCCGCACCTCGACAGTGTCGATCTTCAACGAGGCGCCGCCCGAACGCACGCTCACGCTGGCGTCGAGCACGTTGGCCCCGGGGTCGATCACCCCCGCGTAGCTGCCCTCGCTGGCGGTCACCTTGAAGCGGTAGCTCCCGCCGGCCAGCCCCAGCGCCCCGGCGGCCAGGCCCGTCGGCGACGGCCTGACGCTGCCCTGGGGTGCCGGGGCGGCCGTTTCCTTGGCCGCGGTACATCCACTCAGCCCCGCCACCAACAGGACGAGCGCCAGCCCTCGCCTCAGCACCGCCGCAGCGTACCGGGTCCGGCGCGCCCGCCCCGAGCCCCCAAAGCCGGGTTTCAGTTGTTCAACAGGTTGTACACAGCCGCATTGGCCTGCGCGACCTCCGCCGCCTTGGGCACCGCCACCTGCACCGTCATGCCCTGCTTCTGGTAGTCCACGGCCAACGTCCGCTCGGGCGTGCTGCCGTACGCCGGCACCGTGATCCGGATCGAGCTCAGCCGCCCCTGCCCGTCGAGCCCGGCCGCGAACGGCGCCCGCTTCGCGCGCTCCCCGAGCGCCGCGATCGCCCCGCGGTCGGTCACCCCGAGATCGCCGCCCCGCGTGAGGTCGTACGTCCCGGTGATCCGGCCGTGCTCCAGCTTCGCGGCCCCGACCCGCCCGGCCAGGTCCCGGCTGCTGGTCGGGTCATCGGTCTCGAACAGCCCGATGATCCCCGTCCTGCCCACCTTCGTGCGATCGAACCGGTACCACTTCTTCGCGCTGACCCCCGTCGCCGGAATGCTCGTCCGGAAGTACCGTTCCTCCCCGCCGAGCACGATGCCCTCGATCGAGAACCGCACCCCGGACGCCACCCCGTCGAGCCGCGCCTGCCGCTTCCCGCTGCTCTCCACCACCCCGGTGACGGTGCCCTGATCGATCTTCATCGTGTACGCGTACCCCGACTCGCCCAGCGCCTTCACCGCCGCCGCCAGCGCCTCCTTCCCCGCGACTTCCGCCGGTTCCCCAGACGCCGCCGCCGAGGTGGCCCCGCCGTCGCCCGCTCCCCCGCACCCACCGAGCAACACGACCGCCAGCAGCGCCACGACCAGCGCAACCCCGCGCCCGACCCCCTGCCCGGCACCTCCGGCGGCCGCGGCCGGTGCCGGGACGGCGACCCCCGAGACGAATGGCGAGGTCAAGGGGCCCGTGGCGGGCATGGACAGGGCCGGGTCGGGCTGGGCGGGTCGGCGGGCCGGGGCGTCGGTGCGCAAGCTCTTCCTCCTTGAACGAGCGTGCGGCGGCGCCGGGGACCACCCGGCTGTCGGAGCCGATCCCCCTGCTGCGGTGCCGCCTACTTCCCGTTCAACAGCGAATAGGCCGCTGTGGGTGCGTCGATCACCTCGGAAGCCGGCGGCGACGGGGCCCGCAGCGGGGCGCCGAAGCCCCCATACGCCACCGTGACCTCGTCGGCCTTGGTCTGGGCGTAGGCCGGAACGCTCACCTTCACCGAGGTCAGGTAGCCCTGCTCGTCCACCGTGGCGGTGAACGGCACGGCCCGGGCCAGGTCGCCCAGGCCCTTGGCGGCGGCCGGCCCGACGACGCTGTAGCCGCCCATCGTGAGGTCCAGGGTGCCCTTGAACTCGCGGCCGTCGGTCGTCGTGGCGGTGGAGACCACGCCGGGCAGGCCGGACAGGCCGGTCGGGTCCTTCACCTCAGCGACGCCGAGCGGGTCGGCGCCCTTGAGCTTGGCGCGGTCGATGCGCAGCCACTTCTGGCCGTCGATGCCGGGCAGGCCGGTGATGCGGACCAGGTAGGTGCCGGCGGCGAACAGCGACTCGAAGGCGATCGTGGCCTTGTCGACGGTGATGACGGCCTTACCGGTGCTGGTCGGGCCGGCCGGGTCGGCGGCGCCGTCGACGGTCAGCGCGGCCGAGGTCGTCTTGAAGGTGTAGGTGCCGCCGCCGGTCCTGGTGGCCGCCGCGGCCAGGCGGCCGGCCGGCGCGACGCTGCCGGCCGGGGCGGCGGCCGCGGTGCCGCTGGTGACGGACGGCGAGGTGCCCGGCGCGTGCTGGTCCTCGCCGCTGCAGGCGCTGAGCAGGACGAGCGAGGCCACTGCGGCAACGACGGCGATCTTCACGGCTGGATCCCCTCCCTCGGTGCGGGGCACCGCACGCCCCCGTATTTTGCGCGCGGTGCCCGAACGCAGGGGACGGTAGCGGGAGGGTCCGACATTTTTCGGTTGTGGCTGTTCACCGGGTGGCTCTATTGTACTACCACAAGACCGACTTTGTACTAGAACAAAGGAGCCGACGCAGTGGAGACGTTTCAGCAGACGGCGCGCAGCACGCCGCGGCGCAAGCCCGACCGGGCCTCCTACGACGTCGAGCTCGCGCACTCGGTGCTCGACGAGGCGTACGTCTGCCACTTCAGCTTCGTCGTCGACGGGGAGCCGCGCGTCCTGCCCACGCTGCACGCCCGGGTCGGCGACACGCTGTACCTGCACGGCTCCACCGGCAGCCGCCCGCTGCTCGCGGCCCGCGACGGGGGCCTGCCCGTCTGCGTCGCGGTCACGCTCATCGACGGGCTGGTGCTGGCCCGCTCGCAGTTCAGCCACAGCGCCAACTACCGCTCGGTGATCGTGCACGGCGTCGCGCGGCTGGTCGAGGACGAGCAGGAGCGATCCCGGGCGTTCACGGCACTGGTGGACAAGGTCGCGCCCGGGCGGGCCGCGGACAGCCGGCCGCCGGACCGCCGCGAGTTGGCGCAGACCGCGATGCTGGCGCTGCCGCTGGCCGAGGTCAGCACGAAGGTGCGGGCGGCCGGCGCGATGGACGACGCCGAGGACGTGCCCTTGCCGCACTGGGCGGGTGTCGTACCGCTGAAGCTCACCCGGGGACTGCCGGTGCCCGTGGAGGCCCTGGAAGTACCGTTGCCGGATTATCTGCGTCCGCGGCTCGACGCCTGGCACAGCCCGACCACCTTGCGTGGCCGCCTCGTCACGCTCGAGCCGCTCGAGCACTGCCACGCCCCCGGGCTGTTCGAGGCGCTGGACGACGCCGAGGTCTGGACGCACCTGACCAGCCCGCGACCGGCCTCGGTGGCGGACATGGCGGCGATCGTGGCCACCGCGCTGGCCGACGCCGAGCGCGTGCCCTTCCTGCAGCGCGAGACCGCGACAGGGCGGATCATCGGCTCGACCTCGTACTACTCGCCGAACGCGGCGTCCCGCTCGGTGGCGATCGGGCACACGATGGTCGGCCGGCCCTGGTGGCGCACGGGCGTCAACACCGAGTCGAAGCTGATGCTCCTGCGCCACGCCTTCGACACGCTCGGCGCGCTGCGGGTGGAATGGCACACGGACATCCGCAACGAGCGCTCGCAAAGGGCGATCGCGCGGCTCGGCGCGCAGCAGGAGGGCATCCTCCGCGCGCATAGGCTACGCCCCGACGGCAGCCGGCGTGACACTGTGCTGTACTCCATGATCGCCGAGGATTGGCCGGCCGCACACGACCGGCTGGCCGCGGCGCTGGAAGCGGGAGGCATTTCGTGCTCGGTGTCACCAACCCCCTGACGTACGTGCTCGGCACGGCGGCCATCGTGCTGCTGCCGGGGCCGAACTCGCTGTACGTGCTGTCCGTGGGCGCCCGCCGCGGCGTGCGCGACGGCTACCGGGCCGCGGCCGGGGTCTGGCTCGGCGACGCCGTGCTGATGACGCTGTCCGCGTGCGGGGTGGCCTCGCTGCTGCATGCCTATCCGTGGCTGTTCGGGATCGTGAAGTACCTCGGCGCGGCCTATCTGGCCTATCTCGGCGTCCGGCTGGTGATCGGCACCCTGCGGCGCCGCCGCGATCCCGAGCAGCCGACGGCGGTGGCCGAGCCCAAGGCCGACCGGCCGTTCCGCCGGGCGCTGGTGATCAGCCTGTTCAACCCGAAGGCGATCCTGTTCTTCGTCTCGTTCTTCATCCAGTTCGTGGACCCGGGCTATCCGCATCCGGCGCTGAGCTTCCTGGTCCTCGGCACCATCGCCGAGGTGCTGAGCGCGCTGTACCTCACGCTGCTGATCTTCGGCGGCAGGTTCCTGGCCGGCCAGTTCCGCTCCCGGCGCAGGCTGGCGGCTGGGCTCACCACGCTGGTCGGCGGCGCCTTCCTGGCCTTCAGCGTGAAGCTGGCGACGGCCAGCCTGTCCTGAGCACGGGGTCCCTCGCCGCACCCGGCGAGGGACCCCTTCGCTGCCCGGCCAGGCACGTCAGGTGGGGATTGGAATACAGTAGCCAAACGGTCCAATTCGGGCAAATCGCCTCGTTTGGATCATCTCGGCCAACGGGAATTGTCGTACCCCCGGTGCAGGATTGGGGGCATGACAGAGCTGGCAGGATTCGGGGCGGCGACGCGCGAGTGGTTCCGCGCGGCGTTCGCGGCGCCGACCAGGGCGCAGGCGGGCGCGTGGCAGGCGGTCAGCGCCGGCCGGCACGCGCTGGTGGTGGCGCCGACCGGCTCCGGCAAGACGCTCGCCGCCTTCCTGTGGTCCCTCGATCAGCTGGCGGCTCACCCGCCCGAGGACCCGGCGCGGCGGTGCCGGGTCCTCTACGTGAGCCCGCTCAAGGCCCTGGCCGTCGACGTGGAGCGCAACCTGCGGGCGCCGCTGGCCGGCATCCGGCAGGCGGCCGCCCGGCTCGGGCAGGAGCCGCCGGACATCCGGGTCGGGATGCGCACCGGCGACACCCCGGCCGACGAGCGGCGGGCCTTCGCCAAGACCCCGCCCGACATCCTGATCACGACGCCCGAGTCGCTCTACCTGCTGCTGACCTCGCAGGCGCGCGAGTCGCTGCGCGGGGTGGAGACCGTGATCATCGACGAGGTGCACGCGGTCTGCGCGACCAAGCGGGGCGCCCATCTCGCGCTGTCGCTGGAGCGGCTCGACGCGCTGCTGGAGCGGCCCGCGCAGCGGATCGGGCTGTCGGCCACGGTGCGGCCCATCGACGAGACCGCCCGCTTCCTCGGCGGGGCCGCCCCGGTCGAGATCGTCCAGCCGCCGAGCGCGAAGACGATCGAGGTCGAGGTGCAGGTGCCGGTGGAGGACATGACGGCCCTGGGCGAGGCCGCGCCCGGCGAGGACGACGACGGGGCGCCGCGGCAGGCCTCCATCTGGCCCGCGGTCGAGGAGCGGGTCCTCGACCTGATCGGGGAGCATCGCTCCACGATCGTGTTCACCAACTCGCGGCGCGGCGCCGAGCGGCTCTGCGCGCGGATCAACGAGCTGGCCGGGACCCGGGCCGGGGTGCCGCGGCCCGACGCGCCACGCACGCCCGCCGAGATGATGGCGCAGGCCGGCACCGCACACGGTGCGCCGCCGGTGGTGGCCCGGGCGCACCACGGCAGCGTCTCGCGCGAGGAGCGCAAGCAGATCGAGGAGGCGCTCAAGTCCGGGCAGCTGCCCGCCGTGGTCGCCACCTCCAGCCTCGAGCTGGGCATCGACATGGGCGCGGTCGACCTGGTGGTGCAGATCGAGGCGCCGCCGAGCGTCGCCGCCGGCCTGCAGCGGGTCGGCCGGGCCGGGCACCAGGTCGGGGCCGTCTCCCGCGGGGTGGTGTTCCCGAAGCACCGCGGCGACCTGGTCTCCTGCGCGGTGGTGGCCGAGCGGATGGTGGCGGGCGGCATCGAGGAGCTGCGCTACCCGCGCAACCCCCTCGACGTGCTCGCCCAGCAGATCGTGGCCATGGTGGCGATGGAGCCGTGGCACGTGGACGAGCTGGCCGCGGTGGTGCGCCGGGCCGCGGTCTTCGCCGACCTGCCCGACTCGGCGCTGTTCGCGGTGCTCGACATGCTGGCCGGGCGCTACCCGTCGACCGCGTTCGCCGAGCTGCGGCCCCGGGTGGTGTGGGACCGCACCGAGGGGGTGCTCAACGCCCGGCCCGGCGCCCAGCGGCTCGCCGTCACCAGCGGCGGCACGATTCCCGACCGGGGCATGTTCGGGGTGTTCCTGGCCGGCGCGGAGAAGGCGGCCCGGGTCGGCGAGCTCGACGAGGAGATGGTCTACGAGTCGCGGGTCGGCGACGTGTTCCTGCTCGGCTCCACGTCGTGGCGGATCGAGGACATCACGCCCGACCGGGTGCTGGTCTCCCCCGCGCCGGGGTCCGCGGCCAAGATGCCGTTCTGGAAGGGCGACTCGCCGGGCCGTCCGGTCGAGCTGGGCCGGGCGATCGGCGCGCGGCTGCGGGGGCTGGTCAAGTCCGGCGACGAGGCCGCCCGGGCCCACCTGCGCTCCGGCGGGCTGGACGACTGGGCCGCCGACAACCTGCTGGCCTACCTGCGCGAGCAGCGCGAGGCGACCCGGCACCTGCCCGACGACCGCACGGTGCTGGTCGAGCGCTTCCGCGACGAGCTCGGCGACTGGCGGATGACCGTGCACTGCGTGCTCGGGGCCCGGGTCAACGCCCCCTGGGCGCTGGCCATCGCGGGGCGCCTGCACGAGCGGTACGGGGTGGACGCGCAGGTCCTGCCCAGCGACGACGGCATCGTGGTCCGGCTGCCCGACGTGGCCGACGAGCCGCCGGGGGCCGACCTGGTCGCGTTCGACCCCGACGAGATCGCCGGCATCGTGGAGGAGACGGTCGGCGCCTCGGCGATGTTCGCCGCCCGGTTCCGCGAGTGCGCGTCCCGGGCGCTGCTGCTGCCGCGCCGCGACCCGCGCCGGCGCCAGCCCCTGTGGCAGCAGCGGCAGCGCTCCGCCCAGCTGCTGGACGTGGCCCGGGAATACGCCGACTTCCCGATCACGCTGGAGGCCGCCCGGGAGTGCCTGCAGGACGTGTTCGACGTGACCGGCCTGGTCGGCGTCATGCGCGACATCGCCGGGCGGAAGCTGCGGCTGGTCGAGGTGGAGACGCAGCGGCCGTCGCCGTTCGCCCGGTCGCTGCTGTTCGGCTACGTCGGGGCGTTCCTCTACGAGGGCGACGCGCCGCTGGCCGAGCGGCGGGCGGCCGCCCTGGCGCTCGACCCGACGCTGCTGGCCGAGCTGCTCGGCCGGGTGGAGCTGCGGGAGCTGCTCGACCCGGCGGTGGTCGCCGAGACCGAGCAGACCCTGCAGTGGCTCGGGGCGCGGCGCACCCCGCGCGACGCCGAGGACGTGGCCGAGATGCTGCGGGTGCTGGGCGACCTGTCCGACGCCGAGCTGACCGCCCGCGGGGCCGACCCGGCGTGGGCCGGCGAGCTGGCCGCGCAGCGGCGGGCGATCCGGGTCCGGGTGGCCGGTGAGGACCGGTGGATTTCGGTCGAGGACGCCGGGCGCTACCGCGACGCGCTCGGGGTGGCGCTGCCGGTCGGGCTGCCCACCGCCTACCTCGAGCCCGTCGCCGACCCGCTGGGCGACCTGGTGAGCCGCTACGCGCGCACCCACGGGCCGTTCACCGCCGCCGACGCCGCGGCCCGCTTCGGGCTCGGGGTGTTCGTGCTGGAGCAGGCGCTGCGCCGGCTGCCGTCGGCGGTGTCGGGCGAGTTCTCCCCCGGCGGGGCCGGCACCGAGTGGTGCGACGCGGAGATCCTGCGCCTGCTGCGGCGCCGGTCGCTGGCCGCGCTGCGGCGCGAGATCGAGCCCGTGCCGCCGCGGGCGCTGGCCCGGTTCCTGCCGCAGTGGCACCACATCGGCGGCGCCCGGGCCCGCGGGGTCGAGGCCGTGGCGTCCGCGATCGAGCAGCTGCAGGGCGTGGCGCTGCCGGCCTCGGCGCTGGAGCGGCTCGTCCTGCCGGCGCGGGTGGCCGACTACAGCGCGGCATACCTGGACGAGCTGACCGCCTCCGGCGACCTGGTGTGGGCAGGCGCCGGCGGGATCGGCGAGCACGACGGCTGGGTCAGCCTGGCCTTCGCCGACGCCGCGCCGCTGCTGCTGCCGCCGCCGTCCGAGGTCGGCGGGCCGCTGCACGAGGCCGTGCTCGACGCCCTCGCCGGCGGGCAGGCGCTGTTCTTCCGGGGCATCGCCGAGCACATCCACGCGCCCGAGGACGAGCTCCTCGCCGCGCTGTGGGACCTCGTCTGGGCCGGGCACCTGTCCAACGACACGATCGCGCCGCTGCGGGCGAAGCTCAGCGCCGGCGGGGCACACCGGTCGCGGCCCTCGGCGCCGCGGTCGCGGTACCGGCGGCCAGGGGCCGGCGGGGCGCTCGGGCGCGGGGCGCTCGGCCGGGGCTCGCTCGCCACGGCCCGGACGGGACCACCGCAGGCGGCCGGGCGGTGGTATCGGCTGCCGGAGCGCGACCTCGACCCGACCCGGCGCGCGACCGCCAACGCCGAGCTGCTGCTGGACCGGCACGGCGTGGTCACCCGGGGGGCGGTCATGGCCGAGGACCTGCCGGGCGCGTTCGCCGGCGTCTATCCGGTCCTGGCGGCGATCGAGGAGCGGGGCGCGGCCCGGCGCGGTTACTTCGTGGAAGGGCTGGGGGCGGCCCAGTTCGCGCTGCCGGGGGCCGTGGACAGGCTGCGGGGCGGCACCGAGCACCGCGACGCGCTGGTGCTGGCCGCGACCGACCCCGCAAATCCGTACGGGGCGGCGCTGCCCTGGCCGGAGCGGGTCGTGGACGCGGGCGACGGCGAGCGGGCCGGGCACCGGGCCGGCCGCAAGGCGGGCTCGCTGGTGGTGACCGTCGGCGGCGACCTGGTGCTCTACGTCGAACGGGGCGGCCGGACGCTGCTGTCCTACGTGGACGACCCCGACCTGCTCGCGCTGGCGGCGAAGGCCCTCGCGGACTCGGTGCACGGCGGGGCGCTGGGGGCGCTGTCGGTGGAGCGGGCGGACGGGGAGTCGATCCTGCACTCGCCGCTGCGCGACGCGCTGGCGGCGGCCGGGTTCAGGAGCACGCCCAGGGGGTTGCGGCTGCGGGGTTGAGAAGCTGCGCGACGCGCTGGCGGCCGCCGGGTTCAGGAGCACGCCCAGGGGGTTACGGCTGCGGGGGTGAAAATCTTCGCCGGGGGCAGCGCGCTGCCCGTCACCCGATGCTCCGGCAGCTCGATCCGGGGAGAGCATCCACCCAGGGCGGCAACCAACCCGCGAACGCGCGTTCGCCGCCCGGGCCGACGCTGCCAGCCGGACCTCCTACGACCGCAAACGGGAACGGTGTGCGTCAGGGCGCGATCACGACGCGGCCGCCCGGGTTCACGGCGAGGAGCGCGGCGGCGTCGCCGCCGTTGACCGCGATCGCCAGGTAGCCGGCCGAGTCGGTGAAGACCACGAGGGCGCCCGGGGGGACGTCGCCGAACGTGGTGGCGCGGATGGCCGGGGTGCCGTTCACCAGCACCGCGGCGGGGAGGTCGACCTCCCGCGCGGCCAACTGGATATTGCCGAAGTGGTCGACGGTCAGGATCTCGGACTCCAGGCGGCCGTCCACGAAGGCCACGTACGGGGGCGGGAGCGTCACCGGGTCGCCGATCGGGTCGCCGGCCTCCGGCAGCGGGGCGCCGGCGGCCAGGCGGGCGGCGACCGGGGCGAAGATGTCGCGGCCGTGGAAGGTGGCCGAGACCGACGCGGCGAACCATGCGCGGTTGGTGAGGTGGATCGCGGTCGCGATGCCGCCCAGGGCCTCGGCGGCCGGGACGAGCAGGCCGTTGTCGGGGCCGACCAGCAGGCTGCCGTCCACCGTGGACAGCGCGATCGGGCGGCGGGCGGTGCCGACGCCCGGGTCGACGACGGCCAGGTGGACCGACGGCGGGAACGCGGGGACGGTCTGGGCCAGCACCGCGGCGCCGCGGCGGACGTCACCCGGCGGGACGAGGTGGGTGACGTCGATGACGCGGGCGGCCGGGGCGAGGCGGGCGATCGCGCCGTGGCAGGCTGCGACGAAACCGTCGGCGAGGCCGTAGTCGGTGGTGAACGAGATCGTGTTCGGCGCCATCACGCTAGTGTCGGCCTCATGCGGCTTTGCGTGTTCACCGAGCCCCAGCTGGGCGCGACGTACGAGGACCAGCTCGCCATCGCCCAGCGGGCCGAGCGACTCGGGTTCGACGGGTTCTTTCGCTCCGATCATTACGTGACCTTCGGCGGCGACGGCCTGCCCGGGCCGACCGACTCGTGGGTGACGCTCGGGGCGCTCGCCCGGGAGACGTCGACGATCCGGCTCGGGACGCTGGTGACGTCGGCGACGTTCCGGCACCCGGGACCGCTCGCCATCGCCGTCGCGCAGGTCGACGCGATGAGCGGCGGACGGGTGGAGATCGGGCTGGGGGCCGGGTGGTTCGAGCGGGAGCACAACGCGTACGGCATCCCGTTCCCGCCGGTCGCGGAGCGCTTCGCCCGGCTGGGTGAGCAGCTGGAGATCCTGACCGGGCTGTGGTCGACGCCGGCCGGGGCGACGTTCAGCTACGAGGGCCGCTACTACGACATCGTGGACTCCCCCGCCCTGCCCAAGCCGGTGCAGCAGCCCGGGCCGCCGGTGATCGTCGGCGGGAAGGGCCCGAAGCGCACGCCGCGGCTGGCGGCGCGGTTCGCGGACGAGTTCAACGTGCCCTTCTCGTCGCCGGCCGACACCGACGCGCAGTTCCGCCGGGTGGTCGAGGCCATCGAGCGCGAGGGCCGCGACGGCCGGGCGCCGATCGTCTTCTCGTTCGCCCAGACCATCGTGTGCGGGCGCGACGACGCCGAGGTCCGCCGCCGGGCCGAGGCGGTCGGGCTGGACCCCGAGAAGCCGCAGGACGGGCAGCTGTACGGCACGCCCGAGCGCATCGCCGAGCAGCTGCGCGACTTCGGCAAGGCCGGCGCCTCCCGCGCGTTCCTCCAGCTCCTCGACATGCGCGACCTGGAGCACCTGGAGCTGATCGCGGCCGAGGTCGCCCCGCTACTGTCCTGACCCGTTCCGCACATTGCGCTAAAAGCCCCGAACACCGAAATGTCGGGCACAAGCACCCGGCATTTCGGACTTACACCGGCAGTTCCATGTAAATCTGGCATGCAAATCTGCCGTGTAAATCGTGAAATGTCGGATATGTCGCGGCGCGCCAGCGCCCGACATATCCGGGCGATCTTGACCCGCGCCGAGGACGCGACCGAGAAGCAGGGCCGAGACCAGGGCCAAAAGCAGAGCCGAGAGCCGACACAACACCAGGGCTCCCGCCGAGCACCCATAAATCCGGAAAAGCCGGGCAGTGCCCCGCCGTGGTGCCGCACAACCCGCCCGGTTACATACGGCCGCGACGAGACACTGCTCCCCCGCATCCGGTGCTGCGCAAGGGCCCTTCGCTCGCCGCGGCGCTGCTGCTGATGGTGGCGGCAATCGCGGTACCGCTGCAGACCCCCAGGCCGGAACGCGTGCTGTGCGTGGCCGACGACGTGCAGGCCCGGGCCGTGGCCGGGCTCGCCAACTTCTCGGCGTGGCTGCGGCGCAACCACGCGACCGGGTTCATCGGCGAGATCGGGTGGCCCTCCGACAGGGACCAGGAGCAGTGGAGCGCGGTCGCCGACGTCTGGTACCAGGCTGCCGACGCGATCGGGCTCCCGGTCACCGCGTGGGCGGCCGGCACCTGGCCGGCGAACTACCCGATGGCCGTGTACCGGCCGGTCGCGCAGGGGCTGCGGGTGGACGTGGCCGGGCCGCAGGCGCGGATCGTCGAGCAGCACGGCACCACCGCCGGATACCTGCGCGGCGTGAACCTCGCCGCCGGCTCCTTCGCCGCCTCGGACAGCAACGGGGGCTTCGGCACCGGCAACCCGGGGCACTACGGGCAGGACTACACGTACGAGTCCCCGTCGAGCTACGCGTTCCTGGCCGGGCGGGGCGTGCGGCTCGTGCGGCTCGCGGTGAACTGGGAGCGGCTGCAGCCGCGGCCGTACGGGCCGCTGGACCAGACCGAGCTGGCCCGGGTGCGCGACGCCCTCGACCACGCCCGGGCGGCCGGGCTGGCCGTCATCGTCGACCTGCACAACTACGGCGACTACGCCTACGGCGGCGGCAGCGAGGGGCCGCTGCGGATGCTGCACCTGGGCGACGCGGTGCTGCCGACGTCCGCCCTGGCCGACTTCTGGGGACGCCTGAGCCCGGCGCTGTCCAACCCGGCCGTCGTCGGGCTGGGGCTGCTCAACGAGCCGACCCGGCTGGCCGCCGACGGGCGCGCGGGCGCGCTGATCTGGGAGCGGGCCTCGCAGGAGGCGGTTGACACGATCCGGGCCGGCGGCGACCAGCGGGCCATCCTGGTCAGCGGGTACGTGCCGATGGGGCCGCCGTCGTGGGGGGAGATGCACCCGCACGCGTGGATCGACGACCCCGCGGGCCGGGTCGCGTACGAGTCCCACGCCTACTTCGACCACGACGGCAGCGGCCACTACTGGATGTCCTACGCCGACGAGCTGCGCAGCGTCACCTGGCCGCCGCCGGCGCACTGCCAGCGCTTGACGCCGATGGCCCGCCAGGTGTTGGTTGGCTGACGTGATCGAGGTACGCCACGCGGGGACGGCCGACCTGGAGCCCGCCCTGGACGTCTGGCGGGCGGCCAACGAGGCCCGCGGCCGCGCGCCCTCGCCGGCGCGGATCGAGCGGGTGCGGGCCAAGCTGCGGGCGCGCGACGCCGGGGTGGTCGTCGCGCGCGACCGCCCCCCGGCGGTAGCGATGGGGGTGGGCGAGCCCCGGCCGGCCGACCACGGCGCGGGCG
>NZ_JBFAZW010000180.1:0-14585 GCF_040682015.1 Dactylosporangium sp. NPDC051485 | reverse complement strand
GGCGTCAGATGCCGGCCGGCACGTAGTCCGGGACGGCCGGGCCGTCGGCGCCGCCAGCCCGGCCGTCGGCCGGCTGGGCCTCCGAGGCCGGGCGCAGGGCCAGGGCCAGGACGTCGGCCACGTCGGCCAGGGCGTGCACGGTCAGCTGGGCGCGGACCTCCTCGGGCAGGTCGTCCAGGTCGGGCTCGTTGCGCTTCGGGATGATGACCTCGGTCAGGCCCGCGCGGTGGGCGGCGAGCAGCTTCTGCTTCACCCCGCCGATCGGCAGGACCCGGCCGGCCAGGGTGACCTCGCCGGTCATGCCGAACTCCGGGCGCACCGGGCGGCCGGTGGCCAGCGAGGCGAGGGCCGTCACCATCGTGATGCCGGCGCTCGGGCCGTCCTTGGGCACCGCGCCCGCCGGCACGTGCAGGTGGATGCGCCGGCCGGCGAGGCGGTTCGGGTCGATGCCGAGCCGCCGGCCGTTGGAGCGCAGGTACGACAGCGCGATGTGCGCCGACTCCTTCATCACGTCGCCGAGCTGGCCGGTCAGGGTCAGCCCCGGCTCGCCCTCCATGGAGGTGGCCTCGATGAACAGCACGTCGCCGCCCGCCCCGGTCACCGCCAGGCCGGTCGCCACGCCGGGCACGGCGGTGCGCTCGGCCGACTCGGGCGTGAACCGGGCCCGGCCCAGGTACGTCGCCACGTCGTCCACCCCGACCGCGACCGGCGCCGGGTCGGTGGCCAGCGCGACCGCGACCTTGCGCAGGATCTTCGCGAGGGCCCGCTCCAGCTGCCGCACGCCCGCCTCGCGGGTGTGCTCCCCGGCGATGCGCGCGAGCGCCTCGTCGGTGATGGCGAAGTCGGCCGGCTCCAGGCCGGCCCGCTCCAGCTGCCGTGGCAGCAGGTGGTCGCGGGCGATGGCGACCTTCTCCTGCTCGGTGTACCCGTCCAGGCTCACCAGCTCCATGCGGTCCAGCAGCGGGCCGGGGATGGTCTCCACCACGTTGGCGGTGGCCAGGAAGAGCACGTCGGACAGGTCGAGGTCGACCTCGAGGTAGTGGTCGCGGAACGTGTGGTTCTGCGCCGGGTCGAGCACCTCCAGCAGGGCCGCGGCCGGGTCGCCGGCGTAGCCGACGGCCAGCTTGTCGACCTCGTCGAGCAGCACGACCGGGTTCATCGAGCCGGCCTCGCGCAGGGCCCGCACGATCCGGCCCGGCAGCGCGCCGACGTAGGTGCGCCGGTGGCCGCGGATCTCGGCCTCGTCGCGGACGCCGCCGAGCGAGACGCGGACGAACTTGCGGCCCAGCGCCCGGGCCACCGACTCGCCGAGGCTGGTCTTGCCCACCCCGGGAGGGCCGGCGAGGGCCAGCACGGCGCCGGAGCCGCGGCCGCCGACGACCTGCAGGTTCTTCTCCGCGCGGCGGTTGCGCACGGCGAGGTACTCCAGGATGCGGTCCTTCACGTCGGCCAGTCCGGCGTGGTCGGCGTCGAGCACCGCGCGGGCGGCGGCGAGGTCGGTGTTGTCCTCGGTCCGCGCGTTCCACGGCATCTCGAGCACGGTGTCGAGCCAGGTGCGGATCCAGCCGGCCTCCGGCGACTGGTCGCTGGCCCGCTCCAGCCGCCCGACCTCGCGCAGCGCCGCCTCCTTGACCTTCTCGGGCAGGTCGGCGGCCTCGACTCGGGCGCGGTAGTCGGCCGAGCCGTCGGGCTCGTCCTCGCCGAGCTCCTTGCGGATCGCCGCCAGCTGCTGGCGGAGCAGGAACTCGCGCTGGGTCTTCTCCAGGCCCTCGCGCACGTCGTGGTTGATCTTCTCGTTGACCTGCTGCTCGGCCGCGTGGGCGCGGGCCCACTCGACGAGCAGCTCCAGCCGGGCGGTGACGTCCGGCGCCTCGAGCAGCTTGATCTTCTGGCTCAGGGTCAGCCAGGGCGCGTAGCCGGCCGAGTCGGCCAGCTCGGACAGGTCGGTCATCTTCTCGACGGTGTCGACGACCTGCCACGCGCCGCGCTCCTGGAGCACGCCGATCACCAGCGCCTTGTACTCGCGGGCCAGCTCCCGGGCCTTGCCGGCCGGTGCGGGCTCGCTCAGCGGGGTGGCCTCGACCCACAGCGCCGCGCCGGGGCCGGGCACGCCGGCGCCGATGCGGGCCCGGTCCAGGCCGCGGATGACGGCCGCCGGTTCGCCGCTGGGCAGCCGGCCGACCTTGTCGAGCACGGCGATGACGCCGAAGGAGCCGTATTCGCCGTCGACCCGCGGGACCGCGAGGACCCGTTTGTCGCCGGCGGCGCGCGCCGCGTCGACGGCCGCCTGCGTGGAGGCGTCGAGCGTCACGGGGATGACCATGCCGGGGAGCAGGACGTCGTCGTTGAGTGGGAGAACCGGGAGCGTTGCCATCAGGACACACCTGCCATCAGTAGGTTGAGCGTGTCAGGCTTAAGTTACAAACGGTGCCCTATGTTCCCGTGAGTACCCATGGTGTGACCCAGGCCACTCGCCTACACCAGCGCGGGCAGCCGGTAGTCCGGCAGCTCGAACGCCGTGGCCGTCCTCGTCGCCAGGTACTTGAACAGGCGCCGCGCCGGCGGGACATACCGCACCGTCTTGAAGAAGCGGTTGCGCTGGGCGATCTTCTTCCAGGTCGAGGGCACCAGGAAGTCGGGGCTGCCGTCTGCCTGCCGCTGGCAGGTGGCCACGTAGGGCCGCAGCAGCCGCTCATACCGCCCGAACGCCGCCGCGTGGTCCCCGCCCGCCGCGTCGAGCTCACCGGCCAGCACGTAGGCGCCGACGACGGCCAGCCCGGTGCCGTTGCCGCCCGGCCCGCCGGCGAACCCGGCGTCGCCGAGCAGCACCACCCGCCCCTGCGACCAGCGGTCCAGTCGGATCTGCGTGGTCTCGTCGAACCAGAAGTCCTCGGCCCGCCCCATGGCCGCCAGCAGTTCGGCCGTGCGCCACCCGACGCCGGCGAAGCGCTCGGCGATGAGCTGCCGCTGCTGCTCCACGTCGCGGTGGTCGAAGTCCAGGCCCGGCTCGGCGAAGGTCATCGACACGATCTGGTCCCCGCCGTGCGGCGACATCACCGACACCGAGCGGTTGGGCTCGCTGTAGATGATGCCGGTGCGCCGCAGCCCCATCGTGCCGGGCATGGTGAACACGCCGCCGTAGACGCCGAGCGGCTTGCGGTGCGCCGGGTCGTCGCCGAACACGAGCCGCCGCACCGCGGAGTGCACCCCGTCGGCCCCGACCACCAGGTCGAAGCGGCCCGGCTCGCCATGCGCGAAGGTCACGTCGACCCCGTGCGCGTCCTGCGCGATGCCCGTGATCTGGTCGCCGAAGCGGTAGCGCACCCGCCCCCGCGTGGCCCCGTAGAGCACCTCGGCCAGGTCGCCCCGCAGCACCTCGAGATCGCCGCTGAAGATCGCCGAGGGCAGGGCCGAGACCTGGGCACCCTCGCCGTCGACGAGCGCAATGTCGCCCATGTGCGTGGCCCGCGCCTCGAGCTGGGCGCGCAGCCCCATCCGCTCGAGCGTCGCGAGGTGCACCTTGCCGCGGAAGTCGACCGCGTAGCCGCCGCCCCGCAGCGCGGGCGCCTTCTCGACGACGGTGACCGAATGCCCGTACCGCTGCAGCCAGAACGCCAGCGAAGGACCGGCGACGCTGGCGCCGGAGATGAGGATGTCCATGCCGGGAACCATACAGGCGTGCTACACGTTTGTATAGAACGGCCGTATAACACGGGCGTATAGTAAGATCGTGAGCCATGGGACACCGCGAAGACCTCCTCGAGGGCGCCGTCAAATGCCTCTACGAGAAGGGCTACGCCCGCACCACGGCGCGCGACATCGTCGAGGCGTCGGGCACCAACCTGGGCTCGATCGGCTACCACTACGGCGGCATGACCAACCTGCTCAACGCCGCGCTGGAGCGGGCCATCGAGAACTGGGGCATGGAGCTGGCCGAGGCGGTGATGTCGGCCAACGCAGCGTCGTTGAGCGGCGCCGAGCGCTTCGAGCGGTACTGGGAGTACATGCTCGCGACCGTGCGCACCCGCCGGCAGTTGCTCCTGGCGACGTTCGACGCGTTCATCCAGATGGAGCACTCGCCGGACGTGCGCACGATGCTGACCAACGGGATGCGCGACGCCCGCCGCCTGTGGGCGGAGGTGTTCCACGGCATCGACGCCGAGCTCGAGCCGACCCGCGCGGACCAGATCGGCTCGCTCTACCAGGCGCTGATCAGCGGGGTGCTGGTCCAGGCGCTGATCAACGAGGACGACGCGCCGACCCCACAGGACCTCAGCGCCGCGATCCGCGCCATCGCCGCCACGCTGTGATGCGCCCCGATCCCCGCGGTCGCCGCCGGCCCGCGACGCGCGCCGACCCGCGGCAGCGCCGCCAGGCTGCGCCGCGCCCCGATCCAGGCCAGGACCCCCGGGCCGCGATGCGCCGCGCCGTCGCGCTCCTCGTCGCCGGGGTGCTGCTCATCGGCGCCGTCGGCCGCGCGCCGCTGACGTCGGTCGGCCCGCTGGTCGCCGACATCCGCGCCGACCTCGGCCTGTCCTCCTCCGCCGCCGGCCTGCTCACCACGCTGCCGCTGCTGGCCTTCGCCGGGTTCTCGCTGCTCGCCCCGCGCGTCGCCGCCCGCATCGGCCTCGAGCGCAGTCTCGTCCTGGCCCTGCTGCTGCTCGTCGCCGGCATCGCCGTGCGCTCCGTGCCGACCCAGCTGTGGACCGGCACCGTGGCCGTCGGCGCCGCCATCGCCTGCTTCAACGTGCTGCTGCCCGGCGTCGTCAAGCGCGACTTCCCCGACCGCGTCGCCCAGCTCACCGGCGGATATTCGGCCACCCAGAGCATCGTGGCCGCCGTCGCCTCCGGCACCGCCGTGCCGCTGGCCGCCGCGCTCGGCGGCTGGAGCCCCGCCCTGGCCGCCTGGGCGCTGCCCGTCGTGCTGGCCACCGCCATCTGGGCCCCGCAGGCCCGCGCCCACACCGCCGCCGCCGAGCCCGCCGCCCGCTCCGCGCTGCCCTGGCGCCGCGCGCTGGCCTGGCAGGTCACGCTGTTCATGGGCCTGCAGTCGCTGTGCTTCTACGTCCTGGTCGCCTGGCTGCCGACGATGGAGCGCGACCACGGCATCCCCGCCGGCGTGGCCGGCTGGCACCTCTTCGCCCTGCTCGCCGCGGCCGTCGCGGCCAACCTGATCGTCCCGGTCCTCATCCGCCGCCACCCCGACCAGCGCCTGGTCGGCCTGGCCTCCGTGGTCTGCATCGGCGCCGGCGTGGCCGGCCTGCAGTGGCTGCCGTGGACGCCGGCGTTCGCCCTGGCCGCGGTACTGCTGGCCGGCTTCGGCTCCGGCATGGCCATCGTGGTCTGCCTCTCGCTGTTCAGCCTGCGCACGACCGGCCAGGCCCAGACGGCCGCGCTGTCGGCGATGGCCCAGTCGGTCGGCTACCTGCTGGCCGCGGGCGGCCCGGTCCTCATCGGCGCCCTGCACGACGCCAGCGGCGCCTGGACCCTGCCCGCCGCCCTGCTGTGCACCCTGACCGCCGCCATGGCCGTCCCCGCCGTCCTCTCCGGCCGCAACCGCACCCTGCCCGCCGACCCCTGATCCCGCCCCGGCCCCCACCCGTCCCCGGCCACGCCGGCCGCCCGCCATCGGCACGCGGCCACGCCCGCCTACGTCGTCCAGACCGCCGCCGGCCGGCGTCCGCTCCGGCACGCACGCCGTCCAGCGCCGCGACGGCTCGCCCGGCGAGCGCTACCGGGCCGGGGTCGTCGGCCTCGAGGAGGTCACCATTCGGCTACCCGCAGCACGACCGCACCGGTACCCCCGTCCGAGCCGCCGCGGCGGTGATGTCGCTCGGTATGGACGGGCCTCAGCCCTCACGCGCGCCGACGACACCCCGGAGCAGGGGACGAGACGGCCGAGCATCGCCGCGAGCGATGTCTGGGACGTGCTACGGGCGTAGTGAGGAGTCGGGCGGGACGGTCGGCGGCGACCGCTCAGGAGACCTTGACCACGACGGCGGTGGCGTTGTCCCGGCCGCCGGCCTCCAGCGACGCCGTGACCAGGGTCGAGGCCATCACGTCCGGCGGTGCACCGCTGCCGAGGGTGCGTTCCATGAACTGGTACGGCACCTGCTCAGCGATCCCGTCGGTGCACAGGCAGTAGACGTCGCCGGGGAACATGGTCACGCTGAGCACGTCGGGCTCGGGCAGCTGCGGGTGGCCGATGAAGCGGTGCAGCTGGTAGCGGGCGGCGGCCGCCTGCGGGGAGTCGGCCGGATACCACCCGTGCACGGCACCGAGCCAGGCCGCGGTGTGGTCGACGGTGAGCAGCTCCAGCAGGCCGCCGCGCAGCCGGTACACCCGGGAGTCGCCGATCTGCGTCACCCACGCCCCGGTGGCGTCGGCGACCAGGGCGGTCAGCGTGCAGCCGGTGAGCTCGCGCAGCTCCTGGCCGGCGGCGCGGACCCGGCGCTGCGCGTCGGCGACGGCGGCGAAGAGGGGGGCCGGGTCGACGGGGCCGCGGTGCTGCTGCACGGCGGCGGTGAAGACGTCGACGGCCATGCGCCCGGCGGTGCGGCTGCCCTCGCTGGCGCCCATGCCGTCGGCCACCACGGCGCACAGGCCGGGGCGGCGCTGCAGCTCGGCGGCGTGCAGCACGTCGAAGTTGGCCGCATACCGCCGGCCGACCTCGGTGGCGGCCCCGACCGTGAGCTGCCGGCCGGCGCCCTGGGCCTCGATCACCATCGTCATCGCCCGCAAGCGTAGCGGTTGCCGTGATGTCCTCGCGGCCCCGTGTTCATCGTCCGTTCAGCATTTGATCAGTGACGTTCGTCGCTGTCGCCGGGCACGTCGTACGGCGGATCACTGCGGCGACCGGAAGGCGCGCACCTCCCACGTGCCATCGTCGCGGCGCAGCCAGCCGTCGATCTCCCCGCCGAGCTCCGCGAACATCACCACCCGGTCGTAGAGCCAGTCGGCGAAGTCGTCCTGTTCCTGCTCGGTCAGCCCGGTGACGACCGCGGCGCCGAAGGTGATGAGGCCGGTGCCCTCCAGCGGGGAGGCGCCGAGCACACCCACGACGCTCTGGTCGTCCGGGGCGATGTCATCGCGCTCCTCGACCTCGAGGTAACCACCGTCGGGCATCTCGACCAGGAAAGCCACGGCGGATCCTTCTCCCCCCAACGAAGGCGCGCGGGTCGTTTCGCCTCAACGCTACCGCGCGCCGCGAGCCTGGCCGGGCAGATGGCGGGCGTCCAGGTGGACGGTACAGTCGCCGGATGGACCCCGCGTCGAGCGCGACGGCGGCGCTGCCCGCCCCGCTCACCACGCTGGTCGGCCGCGAGAGCCTGGTGCGCGCGATCCGCCGGCTGCTGGACGGCGGCGGGCGGCGGCTGGTGTCGCTGGTCGGCCCGGCCGGCTGCGGCAAGACCCGGGTCGCCATCGCGGCGGCGGCCGGCCGGCCGGTGCGGTTCGTCGATCTGTCCACGATGGACGACCAGTCGCCCGCCGGGTTCGTGCTCGACGCGCTGGGCGTGACCCGCCGGCCCGACCTGGGCGAGCTGGACACCCTGGTCGCGGCCCTGACCCCGGCGCCCGACGCCCCCACCGATCCCATCGCCGCGGCAGCCACCGAGCCAATCGCCCAGGCAGCCGCCACACCGATCACCACGGCAGCCACCGAGCCCATCGCCGCAGCGAACACCGGGCCTACCGCCGTGGCAGCCACCGAGCCGGCAGTCGCGAGCACCGAGCGCATCGGCGCGGCGGCCACCGGCGCGACGCGGCCGGGTCCGCCGCGGGAAGTCCGGCCCGCCGCGCCCGGCCGCGGGGAGCTGCTGCTCGTCCTGGACAACTGCGAGCACGTCGCGGCCGGGGTGGCGGGGCTGGTGGAGGGGCTGCTCGCGGTACACCCGGGGCTGTCCTTGCTCGTCACGAGCCGGCAGGCGCTCGGGCTGGCCGACGAGACCGTGGTCGGGGTCGAGCCGCTCGACAAGGACACGGCGCTGCGGCTGTTCGAGACGCGGATGTTCGAGCGCACCGGCAGGCCGCTGCCCGCCGCGCACCTGCCGGCCGCCGCGGCGATCTGCGCGGCGCTGGACGGCCTGCCGCTGGCCGTCGAACTGGCCGCGGCGCGCGCGGCGCTGCTGTCGGTGCCCGAGGTGCGCCGCCTGCTCGCCGACCGCTTCCGCGTGCTCGCCGACGCGAAGGCGGCCGGCCCGGAGCACCACCGCACCCTGCGGGCCGCGCTCGACTGGAGCTATCACCTCCTGTCGCCGGACAAGCAGGCCCTGCTGCGCCAGCTCGCCGTCTTCCACGGCGGGTGGAGCGAGGCGGCGGTGTCGATCCTTCCGGCGTACCGCCCGGGGCTGCTCGGCGCCCTCGCCGAACGCTCACTGCTGGCCGGCGCGCTCGGTGAGCGGCCGCCACCGGCCGAACCCCTCGCCGCGGACCGGGACCGCGGCCGGTTGCTGCAGACCGTCGCCGCCTACGCCGCCGCGCGCCTCGCCGAACGCCCCGACGAGGCCGCCGCCGCGCTGGACGCCCACGCCGCGCACTACCTCGACCTCGCCGAGCGCGCCGCCGCCGGCATCCGGGGCCCCGGGCAGCGCGACTGGCTGCGCACCCTCACCCTGGAGCAGGACAACCTGCGCGCCGCCCTCGCCCGGCTGGCCACGCGCCCCGGCCGCGCCGCCGACGCCGACCTGCGCATGGCCGCCGCGATGGCGCCCTTCCAGCATTTCATCGGGGGGTACTCCCAGGGCCGCCAGTGGCTGGCCGAGGCCCTCGAGCGGCGCCCCGACGCGCCGGCCCCCGCCCGGGTGGCCGCGTCCTGCGCCGCCGCCACCCTGGCCATGCTCGCCTGCGACTACCCCGCCGCCGCGGCGCTGGCCCGCGCGGCGCTCCCGCTGACCGGCGCCGACCCCGCCGCGAGGGGCCGCCTCCTCACCCTGCTGGGCAGCGTCGAGCGCGAGCGCGCCCGCTACGCCGAGTCGATGACCCATCTCGACGAGGCCCGCCGGCTGTACCGCGACTCCGGCGACGCCTGGGGCGAGGGCCACGCCACCCAGCTCGCCGGCGCGACCGCCTGGCTGTCGGGTGACCTGGACGCGGCCGCCGGCATGCTGGCTGGGAGCCTGGCCGCCTTCCGGGACCTCGCCGACGCCGAGTCCGCCGCGTCGTGCCTGACCCACCTGGGCGCCGTCGCCCACTACCGCGGCGACCAGCCGGCCGCCCGGCGGCACCTGCTCGACGCGCTGGACCGCTTCACCGAGCTGGCCTTCCCCGAGGGCGTGGCCTGGGCCCAGGACCTGCTGGGCCGGGTCGACCTCGCCGACGACCGCCTGCCGTCCGCGGCCGAGCGCCTGCGCGCCAGCCTGGCCCTGCACCGCAGGGTGGGCGACCGGTGGCGCACCGCGAGCGTCCTGGAGGCCCTGGCCGAGTGCCGCCGCCGCGGTGGCGACCCGGCGCACGCCGCGGCCCTGCTCGGCGCCGCCGACGTGGTACGCCGCGAGATCGCCGCCCCCACCCCCGCCTGCGAGCTGCCGTCGCGGCGGTCGACGGACGCCGCCCTGCGCGCCGCGCTGCCCCTGCCGGACTACGACCGCGCGTACCGCTTCGGCGCCCGCACCGCCCTGGACGACCTCCTGCCCATGACCGGCGCCACCCTGACCGCACCGTCGCCGGCCGCCGTCGCGGCCGGCTGACACTACGCTGCGTGTCGCTCCACGTTCGACAGGGCGCCGCCGAACCTCCGGCGCCATTTCCGTCGGACCGGCAATCATTTCCGTGCGGACCGCAATCATGACCGTCGGATCCGCATTTCGACGACGGCCCACCGACCGCGCAATAGCCGGGCGGCGGCAAAAGGTCACCCGCAAGGGTGAACGGGGCGGTTACGGGGGAAGGGGCGGCAAGCGTCGCCCTAGCGCATCAATGGTGCAGTACGACGAGTTTGCCCAGATTCAGGACGTTCAGCCAACGGAGGCTTAGTTTCAGGCCATCTGCTCTACTTCGTGGAGGTGAGATGGTATTCCGGAAGGGTGTCGCCGTGACGCTCGTCGCTGGTGCGGTCGCGGCGGGCGCGGCGGTCCAGGCCGGCCCGGCGTTCGCGGCCGACTCGGCCATGGCTCGCGGGGTCATCGCCATCACCAACAGCGTGCGCACGAGGGCCGGGTGCGGGCCGGTCACACCGAGCGCAGGGCTGAGCAACGCCGCGTGGCAGCACTCGTGGGACATGGCCGGACGTGGCTATTTCTCGCACGGGTCGCCCGGCGGCGGCTCACCCGGGACCCGGGTCAGGGCGGCCGGGTACCGGTGGTCCGCCTACGGCGAGAACATCGCCTGGGGGCAGCCCACGGCCCAGGCCGTGATGAACGCGTGGATGAACAGCCCCGGCCATCGGGCCAACATCCTCAACTGCCGGTTCCGCAACGTGGGCGTGGCGGTGGCGTACGACTCCCGCGGCGTCCCCTTCTGGACGCAGGACTTCGCGAGCCCTTGGTAGGACCCGACCGATCACACCGACGACCGGCCCCGCGCACACGCCGCGCGGGGCCGGTCGCTCGTCACGCAGGCCGGGAAACCGCCGGTGGCAAACGCCACCCCGCGGGTAAGGGCGCCGCTCGGCGAATATCCACAAAACGCCAGGCAATTGACCGCTCGGCAACTGTGCGCAGCAGCGCGGCCGTGACGGAAAACGATAACCACGCACGGCGGAATTCGGGCGCGGGGCGGAAGGTAGGATCTGGCGTCCCGGCGCGGGCCGGCCGCAGATCCTGCGGCCATCCAGCGGCTTCCCATCGAGTGTTCATCGCGCGTTGTCCTCTGGCGCTGGACAGAACGCCCCGCTGACCGCCTAATTGAGTGCACTCGCCCGGCACCCCGCCGCCGGTCGGGCCGCCGCCACACCCAGCACGACCTGAACGATCACTTTTCCCAACCACAACACCACTCTGGGTAGCACGCACCCTTCTTCCGGGAGGCCGCCGTGAACGACACGACAACCGCCATCCTCCTCACCGAGGCCACCGCCTCGGCGTACGTCGCCGCCTCCGGGTTCCGGGTCGGGCCGGTCGGGCGGGTCGGGGTGGAACTGGAGTACTGCGTGCGTGACGCCCGCCGGCCGTTGCACCGCCCGGCGCCGGGCCGGCTGCTCGGGCTGCTCGCCCACCTCGGCAACCCGCTGCCGGGCGGCAGCTCGGTGACGATCGAGCCGGGCGGGCAGCTGGAGCTGTCCAGCGCGGTCGGGGCCGACATGGACGCGTGCGTCGCCGCGCTGGCCGGGGACCTGGCGCTGGTGCGGGCCGGGCTGGCCGAGCACGGGCTGCTGCTGGAGGGCACCGGGCTGGACATGGTGCGCCGGCCACGGCTGGTGACGGACCACCCGCGCTACGTGGCGCTGGCCGAGTACCACGACCGGGCGGGGACGCGCGGGCGTACCGTCATGACGAACTCGGCGTCGATCCAGGTCTGCCTGGACTCGGGCACCGACGGCTCCGAGGCCGACGAGTGGTCGCACTTCACCCGGCGCTGGTGGCTCGCCGACGCCATCGGGCCGGTGATGATGGCCGCGTTCGCCAACTCGCCGCACGTGACCCGGGCCGGGCGCCGCTGGGTCTCCTACCGGCAGGCGCTGCGCTTCGGCACCGACGCGAGCCGCACCCGCGCACCGCGGCGCACGGCCGACCCGCGCACGGCCTGGGCCCGCTACGCCCTCGCCGCCAAGGTCGCGATGGTCGCCCCGGCCGACCTCGACGCCACCGCCCAGCCGGCGGCCGGCGAGCCCTGGCTCGTGCCGAGCGGGCTCACCATGCGCGACTGGCTGCGCGGGCACGGGCCGCGGCCGGTGACCCTGACCGACCTCGAGCGCCACCTCGGCACCCTGGTGCCGCCGGTGCGCCCGCGCGGCTACCTGGAGCTGCGGATGATCGACCAGCAGGCCGGCGACGACTGGGTCGTGCCGGTCGCCGTGGTCACCTCGCTGCTCGACGACCCCGAGGGCGCCCAGGCGGCGGCCGACGCGACCGAGCACCTGCGCTCGCCCCTGCGCCGGCACCGCGACTGGCTCGGCGCCGCCCGCGATGGGCTGGCCGACCCGGCCCTGGCCGCGGCCGCGCTGGCCTGCTTCACCGCCGCCCAGTCGGTGCTCGCCCGCCGTGAGGCACCACTGGCGGTGCGTGACGCGGTGGCCCAGTTCGTGGACCGGTACGTCCTGCGGGGGCGCTGTCCGGCAGACGACGCTCGACACGAGCGCGACCGGCGGGTGCGTGTGGTATCAACGGGGTGACCCCATCCCGGCCCCGAGGAGTCCCGCCCGTGCGAGACATCGCCGTGTTCAGTGGCAGCGCGCACCCCGCACTCGCGGAGGAGATCTGTGCGCAGCTTGAGGTACCGCTGCTCCCCGTGCGGGTGGACCGCTTCGCCAACGACTGCCTCGAGGTCCAGCTGCAGGCCAACTGCCGCGAGCGGGACGTGTTCCTCATCCAGCCGCTGGTGCCCCCGGTGCAGGAGCACCTCGTCGAGCTGCTGCTGATGCTGGACGCGGCCCGCGGGGCCTCGGCGGCGCGCACCACCGTGGTCATGTCGCACTACGCGTACGCCCGCTCCGACAAGAAGGACGAGCCGCGCATCTCCATCGGCGGGCGGCTCGTCGCCGACCTGCTCACGGCGGCCGGGGCCAGCCGGGTGCTCACGCTGACCCTGCACTCGCCGCAGGTGCACGGGTTCTTCTCGGTGCCGGTCGACCACCTGCACGCGCTGCGCGAGATCGCCGGGCACTTCCGCGGCCACGACCTGTCCAACAGCGTGGTGGTGTCGCCGGACCTGGGCAACGCGAAGCCGGCCTCGGCATTCGCGCGGATGCTGTCGGTACCGGTGGCCGCCGGGGCCAAGCAGCGCTTCTCCGACGACCGGGTCGTCATCGGCACCGTCATCGGCGACATCGAGGGCCGCGACGTGATCGTCCTGGACGACGAGATCGCCCGCGGCAGCACCGTCTTCGAGCTCATCGACCGGCTCCGCGAGCGGGGCGTGGCGAGCATCCGGGTGGCCTGCACGCACGGGCTGTTCACCGGCGACGCGCTGGAGCGGCTGCAGGCCCAGGAGGACGTCCTCGAGATCGTGTGCACCAACAGCGTGCCGCTGCCCAAGGACAAGTGGGTGCCGAAGCTTCGCGTCCTGTCCATCGCGCCGGCCATGGCCGAGGCCATGCGCCGCATCCACAACGGCGAGTCCGTGAGCTCGCTGTTCCACTAGATGCTGCACATCGCGGTGCTCGGGCCGCTGCGCATCGAGGTCGGCGGGGCACCGGTCGACGGCGGCGGGCCGCGGCAGCGGGCGGTGCTGGCCCGGCTGGTCGCCGCCGGCGGCCACGTGGTGCCCACCGACCGGTTCATCGACGACCTGTGGCACGGCGAGCCGCCGCCGAAGGCCCTCGCCGCGCTGCAGGTGTACGTCTCCAACCTGCGCCGGGTCCTCGAGCCGGGCCGGGCGCCCCGCACGCCGGCCACGGTCGTCGTCTCGGCCGCACCCGGCTACGCGCTGCGCCTGCCCGACGAGCAGGTCGACGCCTGGCGGTTCGAGGCGCTGCTGCGGCGGGGCAGCGAGCTGGCCGAGGCCGACCCGCGGGCCGCCGACGAGCTGCTGCGGGCGGCCCTGCACTGCTGGGCCGGCCCCGCGTACGCCGAGTTCGCCGACGAGCCGTGGGCCACCCCGGAGGCGGCCCGCCTCGAGGAGCTCCGGCTGGTCGCGGTGGAGGCATCCGGCCGGGTGGCGCTGCGGCTGGGCCGGGCCGCGCTCATCGTGCCCGAGCTGGACCGGCACGTGCAGGAGCACCCGCTGCGCGAGGAGGCGGTCCACCTGCTGGCGACCGCGCTGTACCGGGCCGGGCGCCAGGCCGACGCCCTCGCCGCGCTGCGCGAGGCCCGCCGCCGCCTCGGCGACGAGCTGGGCGTCGACCCCGGGCCGGCCCTGCGCGCCCTGGAGGCCGACGTCCTCGCCCAGGCGCCGCACCTGGTCGAGGAGCGGGTGGAGGTCATCGCCCCCAGGCAGGACGCGGTCCCCGGCCCCGCCGGCGGGGCGATCGGCCGCGAACCCGAGCTGGCGGCACTCGCCGCCGCCGCGGACGACCGGCTGCGCATCGTGTGGGTCGGCGGCGAGGCCGGATCCGGCAAGACGACCCTGGTCAGGGCGTTCGCGACCCGGCAGGACCGGCGGGTCGCGTGGGGGCGCTGCCCCGAGGTCGACGGCGCGCCGCCGGCCTGGGCCTGGGCCGAGATCCTGCGCGAGCTCGCCGGCGACGGCGACGAGCGGCTCCGGCCGCTGCTGGAGGGGCGCGGCGGCGGCGACCAGTTCCAGCTCGCCCAGGCCGTCGGCGAGCGGCTCGGCGCGGGCGGCCCGCTGCTCGTCGTCCTCGACGACGTGCACCGCGCCGACGGCGAGACGCTCCAGGTGCTGCGCCACATCGCCGTCGCCCTGGCCGGACGCCCCGTGCTCGTCGTGGCCACCTACCGGCCCGGGGAGGCCCAGCCGCAGCTGTTCCCGGACAGCATGTTCACGGACCTGTTCGCCGCGATCGGCCGCCGGTCGGTGCCACCGTCGGTGGT
>NZ_JBFAZW010000179.1:0-14601 GCF_040682015.1 Dactylosporangium sp. NPDC051485 | reverse complement strand
GACGGATCGGCGCGCGCCGATCCGCCGGCCGGGTACGGCGCTCAGCCGCGCTCGACCAGGTGGCCGACCAGCTCCGGGGCGCGCAGCTGGGCGCCCGAGCCGTCGCGGCGCTGGTCGAGGGCCGGGAGGTCGCGCGGCTCGCCCTTCGTGGAGGCGGCGACCGGGCGGGGGCCGATCCAGGCCAGGACCAGGTGGGACTCGCCCTTGAGGAAGCGCTGGGCGCGCACGCCGCCCGTGGCGCGGCCCTTCGCCGGATACAGGCGCAGGGGGGTGACCTTGGCGTTGCCCATGGTGGCGGTGACGACCATCGGCTCGCCGTGCTCCGGGTCCTTCGTGGTGACGGCGCCGAAGAACAGCACGGTGGTGTCCGGGGCGAGGCTGATGCCGGCCATGCCGCCGCCCTTCAGGCCCTGCGAGCGGACCAGGTTGGCCGGGAAGCGCAGCAGCGAGGCGTCGGAGCTGACGAAGGCCAGGGTCTCGGCGCCGTCGGTGAGCCAGGTGGCGCCGACCACCTCGTCGCCGTCGCGCAGGCCGATGACCTCGAACTCGTCGGCGCGGACCGGCCACTCGGGGGCGCAGATCTTCACCATGCCGGCGCGGGTGCCCAGGGCCAGGCCGGGGGAGCCGGACTCGGCGCCGCGGTCGGTGAGCGGGGCCAGGCCGACCACCTTCTCGCCGGACTCCAGCGGGACCAGCTCCGCGGTGGACATGCCGCCGCGCAGGGAGACCGTGCCGGGCTGGTCGGGCAGGACCGGCAGCGGCAGCACGTCGACCTTGAAGGCGCGGCCGCGGCTGGTGACCAGCAGGACCTGGCCGCGGGCGGTGGTGTGCACCACGGCGCGGACCGTGTCGTGCTTGTCCCGGCCGGCCTTGCGGCTGCCCTCCGGGGCCTCCTCGGACTCGGCGGCGGTGCGGGCCACCAGGCCGGTCGCCGACAGCAGCACCTGGCACGGGTCGTCGCTGACCTCGAGCGGGCCGGCCGGCACGGACGCGGCGAGGACCTCCTTGAGGTCGCCGTCGATGAGGGTGGTGCGGCGGGGCTGGCCGTGCTCCTTGACCACCGCGGCCAGTTCGTCGGAGACGACCTTCTTGAGCACCTTCTCGTCGTCGAGGATCCGGCTCAGGGCGGCGATCTCCTCGTTGAGCCGCTGCTGCTCGGCCTCCAGCTCGATGCGGTCGTAGCGGGTGAGCCGGCGCAGCGGGGTGTCGAGGATGTAGGTGGCCTGGACGTCGGTCAGGCCGAACTCGCTCATCAGGCCGGCCTTGGCGGCCGCCGCGTTGTCGCTGTCGCGGATCAGGGCGATCACGCGGTCGATGTCGAGCAGGGCGATGAGCAGGCCGTCGACGAGGTGCAGGCGGTCCTGGCGCTTCTTGCGGCGGAACTCGGTGCGCCGGGTGACCACCTCGTAGCGGTGCTCGAGGAACACCTCCAGCAGCGCCTTGAGCCCGAGGGTCCGCGGCTGGCCGTTGACCAGCACGAGGTTGTTGACGCCGAAGGACTGCTCGAGCGGGGTGAGCCGGTAGAGGTCGGCCAGCAGGGCCTGCGGGTTGACGCCGACCTTGCACTCGATGACCAGCCGGGTGCCGTTCTCCCGGTCGGTGAGGTCCTTGACGTCGGCGATGCCCTGCAGCCGCTTGGTCTTGTTGACCTCGTCGGTGATCTTCTCGATGACCTTCTCGGTGCCGATGCCATACGGCAGCTCGGTCACCGTGATCGCCTGCCGCCCGCGGCTGCCCTCCAGCAGCCCGACCTCGACCCGGCCGCGCATGCGCACCACGCCGCGCCCGGTCTCGTAGGCCCGGCGCACCTCGTCCAGGCCGAGCAGCAGCCCGCCGGTGGGCAGGTCGGGGCCGGGGACGAACTCCATCAGCTTGTCCAGCGTGGCCGCCGGGTGGTTGATCAGCCAGCGGGCCGCGGCGACGACCTCGCCCAGGTTGTGCGGGATCATGTTGGTCGCCATGCCGACCGCGATCCCGGACGAGCCGTTGACCAGCAGGTTGGGGAAGGCCGCGGGCAGCACCGAGGGCTCATCGAGGGAGCCGTCGTAGTTGGGCCGGAAGTCGACGGTGCCCTCGTCGAGCTCGCCGACGAGCAGCATCGCCTCGCGCGACATCCGGGCCTCGGTATACCGCGACGCCGCCGGCCCGTCGTCCGGGGAGCCGAAGTTGCCGTGCCCGTCGATGAGCGGCACGTTGAGCGAGAAGTCCTGGGCCATGCGGACCATGGCGTCGTAGATCGCGACGTCGCCGTGCGGGTGGTACTTACCCATCACGTCACCGACGACCCGGGAGGACTTCACGTGCCCGCGGTCGGGCCGGTGGCCCTGCTCGCTCATCGAGAACAGGATCCGGCGGTGCACCGGCTTGAGCCCGTCCCGCGCGTCGGGCAGGGCGCGGGAGTGGATGACGGAGTACGCGTACTCCAGATACGAATCCTCGACCTCGGTGGTGAGCGGGTTGTCGAGCACCCGCGCGCCCGCCTGATCGAAAGCGGACAGGTCGGCCTTGACCGCCTTGGTGGTCCTGCGTGCCATGGTGAAGAAACGGCCTTCCGGTCTCAGGCGTCGATGGTCTCTTGGTCGACCCGCTCGGCGGATTCGATCAGCCAGTTCCGGCGGGGCTCGACCCGCTCGCCCATGAGCAGCTCGAGCACCTCCTCGGCGGCCTCGACGTCCTCCAGCGTGATGCGCCGCACCGCGCGGGTCGCCGGGTTCATCGTGGTCTCCCACAGCTCGTCGGCGTCCATCTCGCCCAGACCCTTGAACCGGGGGATCGGCGTCACGACCTGCTTGCCGGCCTTCTCCAGCCGGGCCACGGTGCTGATCATCTCCTGCTGCGTGTACGTGTAGATCGTCTCCGAGTTGCGGCCCTTGGTGACGATCTTGTGCAGCGGCGGGACGGCCGCATACAGCCGCCCGTCGGCGATCACGGGCCGCATGTACTTGGCGAACAGCGTGATCAGCAGCGTGCGGATGTGCGAGCCGTCGACGTCGGCGTCGGCCATGATCAGGATGCGGCCGTAGCGCATGGTCTCGAGGTCGAAGGTGCGCCCGGAGCCGGCCCCGAGCACCTGCACGATCGCCGAGCACTCCTGGTTGTCCAGCACCTGCTGGATGTTGGCCTTCTGCACGTTGAGGATCTTGCCGCGGATCGGCAGCAGCGCCTGGTACTCCGACGAGCGCGCCATCCGCGCGGTGCCCAGCGCGCTGTCGCCCTCGACGATGAACAGCTCGCTGCGGTGCACCCCGGTGGAGCGGCAGTCGACCAGCTTGGCCGGCATCGACGCGCCCTCGAGGGCCGTCTTGCGCCGGGCCGCGTCCTTCTGCTGCTTCTGCGTGAGCCGCACCCGGGCCGCGTCGACGATCTTCTGCAGCACGGTGCGCGCCTCGACCTTGGTCTTGCGCGCCTCGATCCAGGCCTTGAGGTGCTGCTCGACGACCTGCTGCACGACCCGGGTCACCGGGGCGGTGGACAGCTCGTCCTTGGTCTGGGAGGTGAACTGTGGCTCGGGGATGCGCACGTGGATGACCGCGGTCATGCCCTCGAGCACGTCGTCGATGGTCGGCAGATCCTCCTTGGGCCGCAGCAGGCCACGGGTGTTGCGGATCGCCTCGGTCAGCGCCCGCACCGCGCCCCGCTCGAAGCCGCGCCGGTGGGTGCCGCCGTGCATGTTGCGGATGGTGTTGGTGAAGGACTCGACCACGCGGTCGTAGCCGGTGCCCCAGCGCAGCGCGATCTCGACCTCGGCCCGCCGCTCCACGTTGGCCTTCATCACGCCGTTCTCGTCGGCGGCGTTCTCCTTGTACTGACCCTCGCCGTTGATGAGCAGCGTCCCGCAGACCGGCTTGTCCCCGCTCGGGGCGAGGAACTCCACCATGTCGGACAGCCCATCGGGGTAGTGGTACGTCTCGGTGGTGATCGAGCCCTGGGTGGCGTCCTTGAGCACGTAGGTCACGCCCGGCACGAGGAACGCGGTGTTGCGCAGCTTGGCCCGCACCGCCTCCGGGTCGAGCGCGGCGGCGGACTCGAAATACCGCGGGTCGTGCCAGTAGCGGATCGAGGTGCCCGTCGCCGAGCCGCGCTTCATCCGGCCCTGCACCGTCAGCCCGCCGCGACGGGTGAACTTCGCCACGGCCCCCGCCCCGTCGAAGTCGCCCGGCACGCCGTGCTGGAACGACATGTGGTGGACCTTGCCGTCCTGGCGGACGGTCACCTCGAAGCGGGTCGACAGCGCGTTGACCGCGGAGGCGCCGACGCCGTGCAGGCCGCCGGAGGTCTTGTACCCCGACCCGCCGAACTTCCCGCCCGCGTGCAGCCGGGTCAGCACCAGCTCGACGCCGGACATTCCCGACTTCGTATGCACGCCGACCGGGATGCCGCGGCCGTCGTCATCGACCTGCACCGACCCGTCGGCGTGCAGCGTCACCTCGACCTGGGTGGCGTGTCCGGCGATGCCCTCGTCGGTGGAGTTGTCCACGATCTCGTTGAAGAGGTGGGCGACGCCCCGGCTGTCGGTCGAGCCGATGTACATGCCCGGGCGCTTGCGGACGGCGTCCAGGCCTTCGAGGAGCGTGAGGTCGTCTGCCCCGTACAAGGTCTCGGGTTGTGCGGTCAACTCGACTCTCTCCAATGGTCCTGGTCCCTGTGCTGCCCGCGAGCGTAGCTCCAGGGTCTGACATTTTCGTGGCGCCCTCGCCGCGTGTGGTGTCCGACGCGCCCGATTTCCGAATCGGCGGAGCATCGAACCACGGGCTGGTGGCCGTCGATGCTCGCAGCGAACCGATCCGGCCGCCCGGGCGAGGTGCATCGCCGTGACCGCTTGCACACTGCCGCCCACCACGGGCGCCGGCGATCAGGCGGCAGCGCGCCGAGCGTCTGCGGCATCGAACACATGTACAGCGACATGACATACTACTGCGCCCGAGCCCGAACCGGCCGACCGCCACGCGGTACTAGAAACGCAGCTGCGCCCGTCCGCCGCTGAACTCCCGCAGCGCCGCCAGGATCTCGTCCTCCGAGCGGTCGGCGAAGGTGAGCGTCGCGGTGTGGCGCTCACCGGTCCGAGGCCGCACGCTGACGACCTTCTCCAGCAGCCGGCGCCCGCGGTGGATCTCGGCGACCTGCTCCCACGGCAGCCAGGTGACGCTGCGGCGCAGCCCCACGCGCCGGACCCACACCCCGGCCGGCGAGACCCCGAGGATGGGCCCGCCCGCGGTGTGGGCGATCAGGTGCAGCGCCAGGGCGGTGCCGAACGTGACGACCAGGCACGACATGCCGGCCACGAGCAGCACGATGTCGCCGCTGGTGTGCTCCGGCCCGTCCGCGGTCAGCGTCAGCGCGGCCGGGCAGCCGATCACGAAGAGCAGGGCCACCACCAGCGGCACGAAGACGAGCGCCCGCCGCAACACGCTCGGCCGCACCAGGAACGGCACGTTGTCCGGGATGCGGGTGGCCGTGGCGGCGGGCGGGGGAGCGGGGCGGGGCGAGGGGGCGGCGGCCGGCGGCAGTGCGGGGCGGCGGTTCCAGACCGGCGGGCGCGGCCCCTGGGAGTGGGGCGAGTCTTCGCTCACCGCGACACCTTACGACGCGATATCGCGAGCCGTCACGGGCCGCCGGTGCGCTCGACCCACGACGTGTAGCCGCGGTTGGCGTCGCTGCTGCCGTCGATGTAGTACTCGCGCAGGTCGGTGCGGAACATGAACACCCACGCGAAGACCAGCAGTGCGACCGCGAGCAGCCCGGTCACGCCGTGCAGGTTCGTGTACCAGTCGGGCACGGCCTGCGCGTATTCGGCCCGCAGCAGCTCGGGCTCCTCACCGGTCGGGGCCACCGCCCACTGTGGCCCGCCGACCAGGAAACACAGGGTCGCCAGCGTGATGAGCGGGGCGGCGACCCACACGGCGACCCGGACCTTGTTGGTCGGGCGGCGCACGAACAGGGTGATGACGGCCAGCGCGAGCACGGAGACCGCGGCGACGGCCAGGGTGTTCACGATGTCGGTGTGCACCCGCGTGACCTGCGCCTCGGACACCAGCCGGAAGTGCTGCCGCCCGAGGTGGACCAGCGCCGCGGCCGACAGCGAGACGTCCAGCGCGAGCAGCGCGGTCGCCGCGGTGATGGCCCAGTGGACCAGCCGTACCTGTGTGGACACCCGCATGCGACGCCTCCCCCGAGTCGGGTTCCACCGTAGTACGCCGGCCAGGTTCCCGCGCCCCCTTTGCGTGCCATGCAGTCATCGACGTGGATGCCGACGGGTGCTCACAGCCGCTCCTACAGCCACCCGGACTTGCGGAACAAGCGGTGCAGGAACAGCATCGCGCTCGCCATGACCGCGACGATCAGCCCGTAGCCGAACTGCCAGTGCAACTCGGGCATGTGGTCGAAGTTCATGCCGTAGATCCCGGCGATCGCGGTGGGCACCGCGGCGATGGCGGCCCACGCGGCGATCTTGCGCATGTCGTTGTTCTGGTCGAGCCCGACCTGCGCCAGCCGGGCCTGCAGGATCGAGTCCAGCAACTCGTCGTACGACGCGACGCGCTCCACCACCTGCTGGAGCCTGCCGTGCACGTCCTGGAAGTACTGTCGCAGACCCGGCGGCAGGTCGGAGCCCGCGTCGAGCATCGCGCGCAGCGGCGCCTGCAGCGGCAGCACCGCCCGCTTGAACTCGACCAGCTCGCGCTTGAGCTGGTAGATCTGCTGCACGTCGCAGCCGCCGTGGCGCAGGAACGCGGTCTCCTCGAGCTTCTCCACGTCCTGCTCGACCCGGGTCGACACCTCGTGGTAGACCTCGACCATCCGCTCGATCACCGCGTAGCCGACCGACCACGGACCGAGTCCCAGCAGGCCCGGGCGCCGCTGCAGCCCCTCGCGCACGTCCGCGAGCGCCCCGGCCCCGCCGTGGCGCACCGAGACGACGAAGTGCCGGCCGATGAGCAGGGTCACCGCGCCGGTGTCGACGACCTCGGAGGTCTCGGTGAGCTCGGCGTGCTCGACGTACCGCGCCGTGCGCACGGTGAGCGCCGTCACCTCGCCGCGCCGCTCGATGGCCGGGCGCCGGTCGGTCGCCATGGTCTTCTCGACGGTGGCCTCGTCGACGCCGGCGACCTCGGCGACCGCCGCGAACTGGGCCCAGCTCGGCTCGAACAGGCCCAGCCAGACGAAGCCGTTGCGCCGGCGGCGGGCGGCGGCGTAGGCGTCGGCGAACGAGGGCCGGCCCGGCTGGCGGCTGCCGCGCACGTACAGCGCGCAGTCCATCACCGCCGCGTCCTCCTCGGGCCGCGGGAGCAGGCTGGGCAGGTGCTCGGGCGCCTGCAGGCGCAGTAGCACGCGGCCGATCAGCCGGCCGACCTTCCGCCCGGGGCCAACCTTCGCTTCGTTCATGAGCGGTCACGGTACCGCCGCGGCGCTCGCGCCGTATCACGGTGTCGGGCCGCTGCCGGGCCGTGTCGGTCGCGTATCGGGGCCGTGTCGGCGGGGGCGCGCAACGTTGCCGGCATGACGAACGAACCGATGGTCGAGGCCGTGGGCCTTGCCAAGAGCTTCGGCCAGACCCGGGCGCTGCAGGGCGTCGACCTGGCCATCCCGCAGGGGACCGTGCACGGGGTGCTCGGCCCGAACGGCGCCGGCAAGACCACCGCCGTGCGCATCCTGTCCACGCTGCTGCGCCCCGACGCCGGGCGCGCCCGCATCGCCGGGCACGACGTGGTCCGCGACGCCGAGCGGGTGCGCGCGTCGATCGGGCTGACCGGGCAGTACGCCTCGGTCGACGAGGACCTCACCGGCCGGCAGAACCTGGTGCTCTTCGGCACCCTGCTCGACCTGGGCCGCAAGGGCGCCCGGGCCCGGGCCGCCGAGCTGCTGGAGTGGTTCGACCTGACCGGGGCCGCGGACCGGCCGGCCAAGACGTACTCGGGCGGCATGCGCCGCCGCCTGGACCTGGCCGCGAGCCTCGTCGGCCGGCCCGACGTGATCTTCCTCGACGAGCCGACGACCGGGCTCGACCCGGCCAAGCGGGAAGACATGTGGGGGGTCGTGCGGTCGCTGGTGCGCGACGGGTCGACCGTGCTGCTCACCACGCAGTACCTCGAGGAGGCCGAGGCCCTGGCGGACGAGATCACGGTCATCGACCACGGCCGGGTCATCGCCAACGACACGCCGCAGCGGCTCAAGCGCCGGGTCGGCGGCCAGACCCTGGAGGTGCGCCCGGCCGACGAGCGCGACCTGCCCCGCACCGCCGAGATTCTCGCCATGGTCTCCTCCGGCGCCGCCCCCGAGGCGCTGCGCGACGGGAAGCTGGCCGTGCCCGTCTCCGGCGACGCCGCGATGGCCGAGGCCGTGGCCCGGCTCACCGCGGAGGGCATCGGCGTGACCGAGCTCTCCCTGCACCTGCCCTCGCTCGACGAGGTCTTCTTCGCCCTCACGTCCGGCTCGTCCAACACGATCAAGGAGTTCGCGGCGTGACCGCTTGCCGCGGCCCTGTCACCGCTTTGTCTCCGGAAGGAAGAACAGCATGAGCACCATCGCCCTCAACCGCCCCGCCGCCAAGCCGTTCAAGCTCATCCGCCACTCGCTGGAGCTCACCAGGCGCAGCCTCATCAAGACCTGGCGCACGCCCGAGGCGCTCATCGACGTCACCGTCCAGCCCGGGCTGTTCTTGATCATCTTCGTGTACATCTTCGGCGGCGCCGTCTCCGGCTCCACCCACAGCTACCTGCAGTTCCTGATGCCGGGCGTCCTTGCCCAGACCATCGCCATGGGCGCCATCTCGATCGGCGTGAACCTCAACACCGACATCGAGAAGGGCATCTTCGACCGGTTCCGCTCGCTCCCCATCCCCAGATCCGCGCCCCTGATCGGCGCGGTGTTCGGCGACGTGGTGCGGTACGTCCTCGTCTCGATCTCGACCTTCGCCTTCGCCTACGCCATGGGCTTCCGCCTCGGCAGCGACCCCCTGCACGCCGTGGCCGGCTGCCTGCTGGCGGTCCTGTTCGGGCTGTGCCTCAGCTGGGCCCCGGTCTTCCTCGGCATGATCGTGCGGACCTCGGGCGCCGTGCAGGGCATCGGCTTCCTCACCGTGCTGCCGCTCACCTTCGCCTCGAACGTGTTCGTCGGCGTCGGCACGCTGCCCGGCTGGATGCAGGGGTTCGTGCGCAACAACCCCCTCACGCACCTGGTGGAGGCGATGCGGGGGCTGTTCCTCGGTACCCCGGGCTACCTGCCCCACGTGTGGTGGACGCTCGGCTGGTGCGCGGCGCTGGTGGTGGTGTTCATGCCGCTCGCGCTGGCCGCCTACCGGCGCAAGGTCTGAAGCAGCGCGTCGGCGCGTTCCCGGATGCGGTCGGTGACCTCGGTCACCGGCCGCTCGCGCCATTCGTCGAGCCGGGCCGCCCGGGCGTCGGCGTCGCCGAGCGCCGCGTCCACCCGGGGGTCGGTGCCGCCGCCGAAGAGGGACTGGATCTGGGCCGCGCACCGCTCGCCGAGCGCCCACAGCTCGCGGGCGGCGTCGTCGTCGCCGAGGTGCGCGGCCAGCGCCGCCGCGCCGATCGACCACGAGCCCAGCCCGGGCACGTCGATCCCGCTGAGCGCCTCCTCGCGGGTGGCCTCCAGCAGCTCCACCGCCCGCCGCCGGGCCGGGCCGTCGCCGGTCCGCAGGCACAGCACCGCGGCGGTCGCCCCGACCACCATCCGGATCTGCGGCACCGGCGCCGGCACGCCCAGCGTGTTGGCGTGGGCCCAGGCCCGCTCGGCGTGCGCGACCATGTCGGCCGGGCGCCCGTGCCGCCAGGCGTGCTGGGCCAGCCCGAGGTTGGCCTGGGTGGCGTCCAGCGCCGGCAGGCCGTCCGGCCGCGGGGCGGGGGCCGGCGCGTCAGCGACCGCCCGCAGCCGCTCGGCCGCGTCGTCATCGCCGTCCTGGGCCAGCTGCGCGTCGAGCAGCACGCGCATGGAGCCCGCGTCCTCGGCCGCGCCGAGCAGCTCCATGTGCCGGGCCCCGCGGCGCAGCCATTCGCTGCCGCCGGGCACCCACTGCGCGCCGATCGTCTGGGCGATCATGCCCATGCCCCAGTGGTCCCCGGCCTCCTCGAAGCGCCGGTAGGCCAGCTCCGCCTCGGCGGTGCGCCGGGCCTGGTCGATCAGCTCGCCCCGGTTCTCCCGGATGGCCACGCGCAGGAACAGCCCGAAGCCCTGCACGTAGGGATCGGGGTGGGCGGTCATCGCCTCGGCGGCCCGCAGCGCCTCGGCGAGGTCGGACTGGCCCAGGGCGGGCAGGAGCCGGGAGAGCGCCGCCGCCCGCTCGGACACCTCGCCGCCCCGCTCGGCCAGCAGCCGGCGCACCAGGCGCAGCGCGACGACGTACAGCCGGTGCGCGTCGGTGGCGAAGGCGTTGAGCCCGCCGATCGCGCAGGCCCAGGCCAGCCGGTCGGGGTCGGCCCGGTGGACCAGGTCGGCCCCGCGCCGGGCGGCGGGGTCGTCCACGAGCAGCAGCCGGCGGGCCCAGGGCACGACCTCCTGGTGCAGCCCGCGGACCGTCCACAGGCTGAACAGCGTCACCGCGATCGCGAACGCCGCCGGGTCGTCGCCGTCCACGGCCCGGCGCAGCCCGGCCACCAGGTTGTCCTGGTCGGCCGAGGCGCGGGCGATCGCGGCCAGCTGGGCCGGGCCGACCATCGCGGCGTGCAGCCGGGTCGCCTCCTCGCCGGCCCACGCCACCAGGCCGTCCAGGGCGGCGTCGCGTCCGCCGGAGGCGCCCAGGCGGGCCTCGCCGTATTCCCGCACCGTTTCCAGCATGCGGTACCGCGGGGTGCCGTCGTCGCCCTGCTCCAGCACCAGCAGCGACTGCTCGACGAGGGCGGCCAGGCGCTGGCGGGGCAGCCCGCTGACCCGCTCGGCGGCCTCGGCGGTGAACGCGGCCGGGATGACCGCGAGGCGCTCCAGCAGCACCCGCTCGTCCGGGCCGAGCAGCTCGCGGCTCCAGTCGACCATCGCCCACAGGCTGGCGTGGCGCTCGGGCAGGCCGCGCAGCGCGGTGTCGAGCAGCCCGAACCGGTCGTCCAGGCCGGCCAGCACGTCCTCGATCGGCATGTGTCGCAGGCGGGCCGCGGCCAGCTCCAGCGCCAGGGGGAGGTTGTCCAGGCGGTGGCACAGCCGCAGTACGGCATCGTCGCGATCGGCGGCCAGCCGCCCTCCGCCGGCCTGGGCCCGCGCGGTCAGCAGCGCCGCGGCGGCCGCGTCGTCGAGGGTGTCCAGCCGGTGCACCACCTCGCCGGCCAGCCCGAGCGGCGCCCGGCTGGTGGCCAGGACCGCCACCTCGTCGGCCGCGGCGAGCAGGTCGGCGGCGGCGCCGGCCGCGCCGTCGAGCACGTGCTCGCAGTTGTCGAGCACGACCAGGCCGGTGATGTCCTGCAGCCGTTCGGCCGCCGGGCGCGGGCTCGGGTCGGCCGCGGCCAGCAGCGCCGGCAGCACCTCGGCCGGGGTGCGCAGGCCGGCCAGCTCGACGACGTGCACCGGGGTCCCGTCGGCGGCGCTGCGGCGGGCCACCTCGGCGGCGAGGCGCGTCTTGCCGGCCCCGCCGACCGCGACGACGGTGACCAGCGGCGCCTCGCCGAGCGCCTTGCGGATCGCTGTCACGTCCTGCTCGCGGCCGAGCATCGGCGTGCTCGCCCGCCGCCAGGCTACGGGCAGCCTCGGCTTGGTAACGGACAGCTGCCCGCGCAGCAGGGCGACGTGCGCCTCGGCGACCGCGGGGGACGGGTCGGTGCCGTACTCCTCGACCAGGGTCTCGCGCAGCCGCTCCATCACGGCGAGGGCCTCGGCCTGGCGGCCCTGGGCGGCGAGCAGGCGCATCAGGTGGGCCGCGGACGGCTCGTGCGGCGGGTGGCGCCCGGCCAGGCGGCGCAGGTCGGCCTCGTCGGCGCGGGCCGCCGCCACCTCGGCGAAGAGCGCGGCGGTGGCGTCGTCGGCCAGGTCGGGCGCCTCCGGGAACAGGGCCCGGGCGCCGTCGGGGTCGCCGCCGGCCAGCCGGGCCCGGACCAGCGCCGTGTCGAGCTCCACGTCCTGCGGCGGCACCCGGTAGCCGCCCGGGACGGCGGCGACGGGCAGGCCGAGGCGGCGGGCCCGGGCGATGAGGGCGTGGACGGCGCCGGCGGCGTCGTCGGGCGGGGCGCCGCCCCACACGGCCTCGGCGAGCAGGGCCGGGGTCAGGGTGCGGCCGCGGGCCTCGACCAGGGCCCGGACGACGGCGGCGAGCCGCTCACCGCGGACCGGCCGGTCGTCGAGGGCCAACTCGCCCAGGGTGGTGATCCGCACCGGGCAAGCATGCCATCAGGGGCGGTCTAACCGCGGCGGTGGGCGGGCACCGGCCGGTCGTCCAGCAGCGCGTACATGATGGTGCCGAGCACCACCAGCGTCCCGGCGAACACGGCCCAGCCCAGCGCGATCCCGGCCACGACGACCACGACGCTCTGGATGACGAGGGCGGTGACCGCCATGCCACGGGCGCGCCGGTCGCGGGCGGCCGCGGCGCCGAGGCCGGCGGCCAGCACCACGAGCAGCACCGCCAGCCCGATCCCCGCGACCTTCACGGCGGGCGAGGCGACGGAGGGATCGGTGCCGTTGAGCGACATCGAGTACGCGTCGATCACCCCGCCGAGGGCGACGAGCACCACGCCGATGGCCAGGCCCTCGAGCAGGATCCCGACGGCCGCGAGGAGCAACGCCAGCGTTCGCATCGAGACAAGTTACTCTCAGGTAGCGAGAGTATTCAAGGGCTTCTACCTCAGGTAGGCCGGGGACTCCGCATCCGGGACCAGGATCGCCGCCGCCCCGGTGCCGTCGGCCGGCACCGACCAGACGTCGGCGTGGTCGGCGTCGCGGTGCAGCCCGTACATGACGGTGTGGTCGTCGAGCCAGGCGATCTGGTCGTCGACCGAGCGCGTCTCGGCCAGCACGGTCGGGTGCAGGGTGGCGAGGTCGAGCACCGCCGGCCGCCAGCCCTTCGCGGGGTCCCCGCCGACCGCCTGCTTGAAGGCGATCCGCGTGCCGTCGGGCGACAGCGACGGGCACTCCACGTTCTGCGCCAGGGTCTTCATGGTGCGGGCCTGGAAGTCGCCCTGGACGAGGTACCGGTGCCCGGCGCTCGCCATCGTGGCGTAGAACGTGCGGTCGTCGGGGGCGATCGTGACGCCCCAGTAGTTGATGTCGGCGGCCTGGTACGCCTTGCCGTCCCGGGTCAGCGCGAAGTCCTCGAGCGTCTCCGCGACCATGTCGCCGGTGCTCGTGTCCAGCACGCCGACGCGGGTGGAGAACTGCCCGTTGTTGTACGAGTCGCCGGTGACGAAGGCGGTCCAGGCGACCAGCCGGCCGTCGGCGGAGACCCGGGCCCGGTTCGGCACGCCGACCATCGGGTAGGCGTCGCGCTGCTCCAGGTGCCGGCCGAGCACGGCGATCTGGTACGAGGCGAGTGGTCCGTCGGGCCGCAGGCAGATGGCGGTGCCGGCCGCGGCGTACACCCGGTTGCACGTCACCGCGGAGACCTTGCGTCCTTGCCGGGGCGCGCCGGCGTCGACGACGGCGAGGTGCCCCATCGACCCGTCGGCGGTGCTGCGGACCAGCAGCTTCGGCCCGGGCGCGATGTCGACGTCCTCGCTGGCGGCGGCCGCGGCGTCGTTGCGGTGCGCGGCCCGGTTGATGTATACGCCGGCCCCGACGGCCAGCGCCGCGGCAACGATCGACGTCAGCAAGATCTTACGCATGTTTTGTCGTACCCCTGCGGAGAATAGATGTCACGAGGGCAAGCGCGGTCAGGGCGGCCCCGGCGGCGGCGCACAGGGCCGGGCCCGGGCCCCACCACTGCCACGCCGCCCCGAAGAGGATGGAGGAACCCAGGTATGCCAGCGACTGCCCGCTCTGCACCAGCGCGATCCCGGTGGTCTTCAACGCCTCCGGCAGCAGCGGCCCGGCGAGGGCCATCAGCACGCCGTCGGTCGCCGCGTAGAACGCCCCGTAGAGCGCCACCGTGACCACGAGCCCGGCCGTCCCGCCGCCCCCGGCCGCGAGCAGGCCGTAGACGACGGCGAGCGCGGCGAACCCGCCGAGGTAGACCCGAGCCCGGCCGACCCGGTCGGCGAGGTGCCCCAAGGGCACGGCGAGGAGGAGGTACGCCAGGTTGGTGCCCACGGCCAGCAGCGGGAACCATCCCGTGGCGATGGCGTGGTGGCGCTGCAGCACGAGGTAGACGAAGCCGTCGCCGATGGTGGCGAGGCCCATGACGGTCGCGGCGATCACGACCATCCGGAAGTCCCGGCGCCGCAGCAGCGCGAACGCCGCGCCGAGCGACACTCCCGGCTTGCCGGCGGCCGTGTGGTGTCCGGCGGCGTCGAGCGGGACGGGTTCGTGCGCGGGGCTGTCCGGCTCGGCGGTGGACCGTGCGTTGGCGGCTTCGGACCGGGGGTCTGCGGCGGCTGCGGTGGCGCCCGTTGTGGCGGCCTGGGTGGTGGTGGCCGCGGTCGTGGCGGCTGCTGTGGTGGCGCGCGCTGCTGCGGTGGCTCGGTCGGCGCCCGGCGGAGCGGCGGTGGCGTGCGCGGCGGCGGCGGTCGTGGGCCGCGC
>NZ_JBFAZW010000178.1:0-14668 GCF_040682015.1 Dactylosporangium sp. NPDC051485 | reverse complement strand
CCCTGCGGGCGACGATCAACCCGGATCTCGAACACGGCAACCCCTGATCAAGTCAGGTGTTGCAACGACCCCTTGAAACCGGGGTCGGGGTATAAGTCCGATAAGTCGTGGCGCGCCAGCGCCCGACTTATCGCAGACCAGCGAAAGGCCGGATCGGCTAGGCGGATGGCGAACGCCGCGGGAACCCGAACCGAGACTCCAAGCCGCCTCGCCCCGCTTCCATCCTCGGCCGGCTCGGCGGATGGAGAATGCCGAGGGAGCCCCGAACCGAGACTCCAAGCCGTGGGACGCGGCCGCGCCCCGCTTCCCATCCTCGGCCGACCCTCGCGCCCGAATCGTGCTCGGATCCCGCCGAGCGGCCCCGCGACGGACCGTCCAGCACCTTCCGATCGAGCGGTCCGTGTCCACCGCCGCCGTGACCGGCCGGCACAGGGGAGTGATGTGCTCAGGCGGGTCGCCGCACCCGGGAGCGCGCCGCCTGCCGGAACGCTCGGGCACGCAGGCCCTCTACCAGCGGCGCCACGCCCTGCACCGCCCGGTCGAAGGCGTTATGCGTGCCGGTCCACCGCCGCCGTGACCGGCCGGCAGAGGGGAGGGCGGGCCGGTTCCCGGTCGCCGCGCCCGGGAGCGCGGTGAAGCGCGCCGCCTGCCGGAGCGCTCAGGCGCGCAGGCCCTCGACCAGCAGTACCGCGCCCTCCACCGCCTGGTCGAAGGCGTCCTGCGTGCCGGCGGCCCGGGCCAGGACGTACCCGCCCTGCACCGCGGCGACCACGGCGGCGGCGATCGCGGCGGGCTCGACGTCCGGCCGCAGCTCGCCGGCGCGCTGGCCCTCGGCCACGATCGCGGCGAGCCGGTCGCGCAGCCAGGCGAACGTCTGCTCGACCGGGGCCCGCAGCGCCGGGTCGGCGACGAGGTCCGGGTCGGCGGCGTGCCGGCCGATCGGGCAGCCGCGCAGCGCCGGGCGTTCCCGCCGCAGGTACGCCGCGATCCGCTCGAGCGCCGGGCCGTCCCCGCCCAGCACCGACTCGGCCCGCTGCCGCTCGGCGGCCGCGGTGCGCTCCAGGGCGGCCGCGGCCAGGTCGGCCTTGCCGGCGAAGTGGTGGTACATGCTGCCCTGCCCGGCGCCGGCGCGCTCCTGGACGGCCTTCGGGCTGGTCCCGCCGTACCCCCGCTCCCACAACAGCTCCTGGGCGCTGGTCACGAGGCGTTCGCGCGCGTTCACCCCTCGAGCGTACCTACGGGTAGGTACGGGAGCTCACGCCATGCGTGGGGCACCCGCGGCGCCGGGAGTTCACGCCATGCGCGGGGTGAGCCGGCCCGGCAGCGCCGAGCGTTGGTGGGGCACCCGCGGCGCCGGGAGCCGCTGCAGGGTGGCGCGGAAGGTGCCGGGGGACTGGCCGGTCTCGCGGGCGAAGAACCGGCCGAAGTTGGTCGGCTCCTCGAAGCCCAGCCGGCGGCCCACCTCGGAGACCGGCAGCGGGCTGGTGGCCAGCAGGCGCTTGGCCTCCAGGGCCACCCGCTCGTCGATGAGCTGCTTGGCGCTGCGCCCGGTGACCGCCAGGCTGGCCCGGGTCAGCGTGCGCACGGAGCAGCGCAACTGCTCGGCGTAGTCCTCCACCCGGCGGTGGCGCACCTCCCGCTCGAGCTCGGCCCGCAGCTGCCCGATGAGCAGGTCGGCCGGGGCCCGGCGGGGCGGCGGGGCCAGCGCGGTGATGCGCATGAGCAGCACCGCCACCGAGTGGGCCAGCAGCGTGGTCCCGAAGGCGGTGCCGCCGTAGCGCACCTGGTCGACGCCGATCTGGGCGATCTCGGCGACGATCGCCTCCTCGTCCTCGCCGGCCGGCTGCCAGCAGGCGGGGGCGAAGGGGTCGCCGACGAGCTCGGGCAGCGGCAGCTCGGGCAGGATGGCCGGCGCGAACACGAGCACCGTGGCGTCGAAGCCGGCCTGGCCGCCGAACTGGTGCACCTGGCCGGGGCGGCCCCACAGCAGGGTGCCGGGGCGGCAGGCGTACGTCACGAAGTCCAGCGCGTGCGTGCCCTGCCCCGCGCTGACCAGGATCACGACGTGGTTCGCGGTCCGCACGGGGGATCGGCCCGCCGGCAGGTCGCTGAGCCGAGCCGCGCCGACAGGGTCTCCGGACAGCCCGCCGAGATAGACCATGACCAGCCCGACTGTACCGAAGGCGGGCCGCACGGCAAGCGCCGGAAGGGGATTTATACGCGGATGCCGGCGACGGCGAGCTCGATGATGCGGACCTCCTCGAAGGCCGCGCCCACCTCGGCCAGCCGCTGCGGGGTCAGCGCCTCCCGCAGCGCCGGCAGCAGCTCGGCCTCCTCGTGCTCGACGTGGTGGCGCACGACCGCGATGAAGGCATCGAGGCGGTCGTCGAAGTCCGGCCCCGCCGGGGAGATGCGCTGCAGGTCGTGCAGCAGCCGCTCCGCCTCGTGGTGCTCGTCGGCGCCGCGGTGGGCCTCCTCGCGCGCGCCCGCGTCGAGCTCGGCCAGCACGGGGTACACCTTCTGCTCCTCCGCATGGCTGTGCGCGGTGAGGCGGGCGGCGCACTCGTCCAGCAGCAGCTGGCGGTGGCCCTCGCCGGACCGCAGGCGCTCGAAGAGTTGCTCCATGATCCGGTGGTCGTTGGTGATCAGTGTGACGGCGTCGGAAGCCATGTCCCCTCCTAAGTTCGTCTCTTCCACGGTCGCGCGTCACGGGGTGGTGGCGCGGGGGAATGGCGGAAACGGCCGGCGGGAGCGGGGGCGGTGGGCGGCCGGGCCGGGCCCGCCGGCGGAGCCGGACGGGAAATTGCCGCCGCATGAATCATTGTCGCCAGAGGATATTTCTGTACGACAATGAGTCACTAAACGTGTTGCCGACAGTGCCGTCCGTGTTGTTACAACAACGTAAAGTTCCCGCCGCGCCGGAGCCGCCTACATCGGAAGATGTCAGTCAAAAATCCCACGGGTACAGCCGTTTGGGTCCGTACGGGTTGGCGAACTTCAGGCGAACGGATGAGCAGGAAACAGGCGTTCGTCGCTGGGATGGAGCCGTCGGTATTGACACGGATCGGCCGAGCTGTGATTGTGCACAACGTCGATGCGACAGTCGGGATTCGGGCGCCGGGCGCCCCTGGGCCGGCTCGCCCCGCGTTCGACGCGCATTGTCAATCTCGGATGCCTGCGGGGACTTTTTCGTGACCCAAAGCCAGAGCTCGCTGCCCGTGCCCACCCAACGGCAGGGTCTCGACCCGCGGCAGAGCCCCGAGCGCCGGCCCACCCGCCACACCGCGGTCCCCGCGCGCCGCGAGCTGCCGTCGTCCCCGCGCGGCGCCGCCGAGGGGCGAAGCGGCCAGCGGACCGGCCGGCGCATCGTCGACCAGCTGCGGCTTATCGTGGCGCTGCCCCTCGTCGCGGTCATCGTCTTCGCCGGCGTCGCCTTCGTCTCCACCGTGCAGGAGGTGAGCCGCGCCCGCACCCTGCAGGACCTGGCCGCCCTGGCCACCAGCGGCGGCGGCCTGGCACACGCGCTGCAGCGCGAGCGGGCCGCGGCGGTCAACTACGTGCTCAAGGACGAGCCGGCCCGGGCCGACGCGTTTCAGCAGCAGGTGTTGCTGACCGACGACGCGGTGCACGCCTACCAGCAGCGCCGCAAGAACCTCTCCGGTGGCGGCGACTCCGACACCCTGCGCCGCGTCGACTCCGGCCTGGCCGCCCTGGACGGGCTGCGCCAGCACGTGCGCGGCGACAAGCTGGCCTCGGTGTCGGCCATCGCCTTCAGCTACCGGATCCTCATCGCCGACCTGCTGGCCTACCGCGAGTCGGTGGCCCGCTCCGGCGCCCCGACCGGCCTGGCCGACGAGATCCGCGCCGCGGCCGCGCTCTCCCGCGCCGCCGAGGCCGTCGGCCAGCAGCAGGCCGCCGTGCTGCGCGCGATCGCCGCCGGCCAGCTCACCCCGGCGCTGCAGCAGGAGATCATCGCGACCCGCACGAGCTTCACCGAGGCCACGGTCGCCTTCAACCAGCTCGCCCCGGCGCAGTGGCGCAGCTGGTACGAGCAGGCCGGCACCGGCGACCAGGTGGTCACCGCCCAGCGGCTGCAGGACCAGGTCGGGCGCACCGGCAACGGCCAGGTCATCACCGTCGACGCGGCCGCCTGGATCAACGCCATGTCGGCGTGGGAGGGCCTGCTGTACCAGGTGGAGCAGCAGGTCGACGAGAGCATCGAGCAGTCCGTGAAGGTCGTGCACGACGACCAGCTGATCCGCGCCGCGCTGCAGAGTGCCGGCGTGGCGGTCGTCCTGCTCGTCGCCATCATCCTCACCAGTGCGGTGGCCCGGCGCCTGACCCGGCGGCTGAGCTATCTGCAGGAGGCCGCGCGGACCGTCGCCTACGAACAGCTGCCCTCGGTCGTGGCCGAGCTGCGGGCCGCCGCGCCCGGCACGGTCGACCCCGACGAGGTCGCCGAGCGGGCCTCCTCGACCCTGGCGGTGGCGGGCTCCGACGAGGTCGCCGACGTGGCCCAGGCCTTCCGGGCGGTCCACCGCGAGGCGGTCCGGATCGCCGGTGAGCAGGCCGTCATGCGCTCCAACGTGGCCGAGATCTTCGTCCACCTGTCCCGCCGCGAGCAGCGACTGGTCGACGCGGTGCTGGCCCAGGTCGACAAGGTGGAGCGGGACGAGACCGACCCGGACCGGCTGCAGGAGCTCTACCAGCTCGACCACCTGGCCACCCGGATGGCCCGGATCAACCTGAGCCTGCTGGTGCTGGGCGGCTCCGGCGCCGCGCGCGTGCGGCGCGAGGACGCCCCGCTGGGCAAGGTCCTGCAGGCCGCCATCTCCCAGATCGAGCACTACGTGCGGGTCCGCTTCGGCAGCGTCGACGACGACGTGGCGGTCGTCGCCGAGGCGGTCGACGAGATCGTGCACCTGCTGGCCGAGCTGCTGGACAACGCGACCGGCTACTCGCCGCCGGAGTCCGAGGTGTGGGTCACCGGGCGGGCCCTGGGCGACCGGGTCATCGTGCAGATCGTGGACACCGGCGTCGGGCTGTCCGCGTCCCGCCGCGACCAGCTCAACCAGCTGCTGCTGCACCCGCCGGCGATCGACATCGCCGCCGTGCGCGCCATGGGGCTCACCGTGGTCGGGCACATCGCGGCGCGGTACCAGATCGCCGTCCAGCTGCGCCCCGGCCAGCACAGCGGGACGCTGGCCGAGGTGGTCATCCCCAAGGACGTGTTCCGCCCGATCATGGCCTCGGAGCGGGGGCCGCAGCTCGCGGCCGTCGGCGCACCGGCGGGGCACGCCGGCAACGGCGCCCGGCCGGCCAACGACCTGTTCACGCCGCAGCGCCCGGCCGCGCCGAGCCTCTTCGAGGTCCCGTCCCAGCAGTGGGGCGCGACCCAGGAGCTGCCCCCGGTCCCCGCCGAGCCGGGATACCCGCCCCCGTCAGCGCCCGCCCAGGCCTACCCGCTGCCGCCCGCGCACCAGCCGGCGCCGCCCGGCCCGGGCATGTGGCCGCCGCTGCCCGAGCCCGAGGTGCCGGCGATCCTCGCCGCGGCCGACGACGACGACGCGGTCGAGCTGCCGATCTTCCAGTCGGTCAACGGCTGGTTCCGGACCGAGGCGCCGGATGGCCTGGAGGCCCCCGAGCCGTCGAACTGGGAGTCCGGCGCCGACGCCGGCTGGCAGGCGGCGGCCCAGGCGGCCACGCCGGAGGTCAGCGCGACGACCTCGGCGGGCCTGCCGGTCCGCGCGGCCGGGCGGCACCTGGTGCCCGGCGCGGCCGAGCCCTCGCCGCGGCCCGGCACGCCGATGCAGACGGCCACGCCCAAGCGCGACCCCTCGCGGGTGGCCGCGGCCATGTCGGCCTACGCGCGTGGCGTCGCGAACCGGCGCCCGCAGAGCTGAGCCGGGGCGAAGGACACGTTGGATGCACCTGCAACATCTGGAGAGGACCACGTCTGTGACCGACCCGAGTAATCTCGGTTGGCTGCTGGATAATTTCGCGAGCCGCACCCCCGACGTCAGTCATGCGCTGGCGATCTCCACCGACGGCCTCGTGCTGGCCCATACCCGGGCACTGCCCCGGGACCGGGCCGACCAGCTCGCCGCCACCGGCAGTGGTCTCGTCGCGCTGCTGGCCGGCGCCGCCCGCTTCTTCGACGCCGGTCAGGTCATCTCCAACGTGACCCAGCTCGACGGCGGGTTCATGTTCTGCATGGCGTTCAGCGACGGCGCGTCGATGCTCGTGCTCGCCTCGCCCAACGCCGACGTGGGCAAGGTGTCGTACGAGATGACGGAACTGGCCAACCGCATCGGCGACGCCCTGACTCCCGCTGTGCGGGGCCCGTCGTGACCGGTCCGGAGCGGAGCGGAGGGGCCGGTCACCGGCTTGCACAGTCTTTCGGTCGCGTGACCGACGAGCGCAGCGAGGAGGGCTCGTGATCGGTCCGGAGCGAAGCGGAGGGGCCGGTCACCGGCCAGCACAGCCTGACGGTTACGCAACCGACGAGCGCAGCGAGGAGGGCGCGTGACCGGTCCGGACCGCCGCGGGCGCCCGACCGCGGTCAAGATCATCATCGCGGGTGGCTTCGGCGCGGGCAAGACGACCCTGGTCGGCGCGATCTCCGAGATCCCGCCGGTCACGACCGAGGCCGTCATGACCACCGCCAGCATCGAGCACGACGACGCCTCCCTGGTGCCCAGCAAGGGCAGCACCACGGTGGCGATGGACTTCGGCCGCATCACGCTCTCCTCCGACCTCGTCCTCTACCTCTTCGGTACGCCGGGCCAGAAACGCTTCTGGTTCATGTGGGACGAGCTGTGCCGGGGCGCGATCGGCGCGGTGGTCATCGCCGACACCCGTCGCCTGGCCGACTGCTTCGGGGCCATCGACTACTTCGAGAGCAACCGGCTGCCGTATGTCGTCGCCGTCAACAACTTCGACGGCGCGGCGCGCTACCACCTCGAGGACATCCGCGATGCCCTGGCCGTCCACCGCAGCGTTCCGATGCTCGAGGCCGACGTGCGTTCCCGGGCGTCGGCCAAGGAGATCCTCGTCGCCGTGACCGAGCACGCCCTCGCGCAGCGCGCCGGCGCTCGCCGCTAGAAAACCCCCCACAAGGAGAAGCATGTCTCTGCAACGACGCTTGGTCAGCATCGCGCTGGCCACCGGCCTGGTGCTCACAGGCGCCGGGTGTGCCAAGGACGACGACCCGAAGTCCGACAGCGCCGCTGCGGCATCCACCCTCAAGATCGGTTTCCTCGGCTCGCTCAGCGGCACCTACCAGGCGGTCGGCACCGACCTGAAGAACGGCTTCGAGCTGTACCTCAAGATGCACGACAACAAGCTCGGCGGCCACCCGATCGACCTCAAGGTGGGCGACGAGGGCGACGGCGCGTCGACCGCCGTGCCGGCCGCGACGAAGCTGATCAAGGACGAGAAGGTCGTCGCCGTGACCGGCATCGTCGGCGGTGGCTCGGTCGCCGCCGTCGCGCCGCTGCTGAGCGAGGCGAAGATCCCGCTGATCGGCTCCAACGGCCGCCCCGAGCTCAAGGACCTCACCGGGGTGTGGACCACGAGCTTCATGTCCTCCGACCCGGGCTCCTCGATCGCGCAGTACATCAAGGACAAGGTCGCCGGCCCGGTCTTCGCGATCGGCCCGGACTACCAGGGTGGCTACGACGAGGTCGGCGGCTTCACCAACGAGTTCGCCAAGATCGGCGGCCAGCTGGCCAACCCGAACGGCAAGACGCTGTGGACGCCGTTCCCGCAGACGACGAACTTCCTGCCGTACTTCAGCCAGATCAAGTCCAGCGGGGCCAAGGCGGTCTACACCTTCTACGCCGGCAAGGCCGCGATCGACTTCGTCAAGCAGTACAAGCAGTCCGACGCGAAGGACATCCCGCTGTACGGCGCGTTCATCACCGAGGGCTCGGTGCTGCAGGCCGAGGGCGACGCCGCCCGCGACGTCTACACCGTGTGCAACTACTCGCCCGACCTCGACAACGAGGAGAACCGCAAGTTCGTCGCCGCGTGGCGCCAGGCCCACCCGGACGCCACCCCGACCACCTACGCGATGGCGTCCTACGACGCGGCCGCGGTGCTCGACCGGGCGATCGGCGCGGCCGGGGCCAACCCGACCGCGGAGACGATCAACGAGCAGGTCGGCAAGCTGGGCCAGATCTCCAGCCCGCGCGGGCAGTGGCAGTTCGGCAAGAACCACGCCCCGATCCAGAAGTGGTACCTGCGCCAGGTCCGCAACGACGGCCGCGCCGCCGCGAACGTGCTGGTCCAGGACCTCGCCACGGTCGGCGCCTAGTCCCTTGGGCGACTACCTGATCCCGGCGGTCGACGGCGTGGCCTACGGGCTGTTGCTGTTCGTCGTCGCCGCCGGGCTCACCCTCGCCTTCGGCGTCGGTGATGTGCTCAACCTGGCGCACGGGACGCTGTACGCGTTCGGCGCCTACGCCGCCGCGCAGATCAGCGACGGCGGCTGGGGCTCGCTCGCGCTCGCGGTGCTCGTCGGCGCCGCGATCGCGGGCGCCGGCGGCGCGCTGCTGTCGGTCCTGCTCGTCCCGCTGGCCGGCCGTGGCCACCTGGCCCAGGCGCTGCTGACGTTCGGCGTCGCCCTGGTGGCCGGCGACCGGCTCACCGCCATCTTCGGCAAGGACGACCTCGGCGTGGCCGTGCCCCGTGCGCTCGACCGGCCGGTGCACCTGGCCGGGCACGACTATCCGGCGTACCGCCTGGCCTTCATCGCCGTCGCGGTGCTCCTCGCCGCCGGGCTCGGCCTGCTGGTGACCCGGTCCCGGGCGGGCGGGCTGATCCGCGCCACCGTCGACGACCGCGAGATGGTCGCGATGCTCGGCGTCTCCCCGTTCGCGGTGCGCACCAGCGTCCTGGCCGGCTCGGGCGCCCTGGCGGGGCTGGCCGGCGCGCTCGGCGCCCCGATCATCGGCCCCGGCCCGCGCACCGCCGACCTGGTCCTCATGCTCTCGCTCGTCGTCGTGGTGCTCGGCGGCATGGGCTCCATCCTCGGCGCGTTCGTCGCGGCCATCGCGGTCGGCGAGATCCAGACCGTCGTCGCCCCGCAGTGGTCGGCCGTAGCCCCGTTCGCACTCTTCGGCGCCATGGCCCTGGCCCTGGCCGCCCGGGCCCGCGGCCTGCTGCCCTCCGGCCGGTCGGCATGACCCGCCCCTGGCGGCTCGTCGCCGGGCTCGGCGCGGCGGCGCTGCTCGCGCTGCTGGTCTCCTTCGCGTGGACGCTCGACGACTATGCGAACACGACCCTCGCCAACATCCTGACGGTCGGCCTGCTCGCCGTCAGCGTCGCCCTGCTCACCGGGGCCGCCGGGCTGCCGACGCTGGGGCAGACGGCGCCGTACCTCGTGGGCGCCTACACCACCGCCATCCTGGTGCACCACGACGTCGACCTGGGCATCCTGCACCTGCTCGCGGCCGGCGCCGCCGGGGCCCTCTTCGCGCTGATCACCGCCCCGCTGGTGGTGTACGCCCGTGGCGTCGTAGTCCTCATGATCACCCTCGCGCTGGGCGAGCTCACGTCCACCGTGGCCGGCCAGTGGAAGGCGGTGACGCACGGCACCGACGGCATGGTGGCCCTGGCCAAGGTGACCCCGCTGCCGGGGCTGGTCGAGCTCGATTCCGATCAGCGGGTGTACCTCTACGTGCTCACGGTCGTCACGCTCCTCGTCGCCGGGCTGCTGCTGGTGCTGCGCTCGCCGGCGGGGGCCCTGCTGCGGGCCACCCGCGACGACGCCAAGCGGATGCGGGCCAGCGGGCACCCCGTCGCCGGGTACCTCACCGCGGCCTACGTCACCGCCGGGTTCCTCGCCGGGGTGGCGGGGGCGCTGCTGGTGACCATGAACTCGTACGTGTCCCCGGGCGACGGCGGCTTCGACGTGAACGCGCTGATCCTGCTGGCCGTGGTCATCGGCGGGGCCACGTCCATGCTCGGCGCGCTCGTCGGCGCCGCCCTCGTGGTGCTGACCCGCGACTGGCTGGCCGACGCCGGGCACGCCCCGCTGCTGCTCGGCATCCTGTTCATCGCCTGCGTGTACGTCCTGCCCAACGGCCTGGCCGGCCTGCGCTTCACCCGGCGGACACCGAAATGATGCTGCAGGTCGAAGGGCTCGCACGGCGCTACGGCGACCTCGCCGCGCTCGACGGGGTCGCCCTGGAGCTGGCGCCGGGGGAGCGGCGGGCCCTCATCGGCCCCAACGGCGCCGGCAAGACCACGCTGCTCAACCTCGTCGCCGGCGCGCTGCGCCCGACCGCCGGGCGGATCCGGTTCGCCGGCCGCGACGTGACCCGGATGGCCCCGGCCCGCCGGGCCCGGCTTGGCATCGGCCGCACCCACCAGCACCCGGCCGTCTGGCCCACGCTGAGCGCCGCCGACAACGTGCTCGTCGCCGCCCGGCGCCCGTGGGGCCGGCTGCGCGCGGGGGCCCGGGAGCACCTCGCCGCCGTCGGCCTGGCCGGCCAGGCGGGCGTGGCGGCCGGTGCGCTCTCCCACGGCCAGCGCCGCCAGCTCGAGCTGGCCATGGCCCTCGCGGGCGCGCCCCGCCTGCTGCTGCTCGACGAGCCGGCGGCCGGCCTGGCCCCGCCGGAGGTGGACCTGCTCGCCGGGCTCCTCGCCGCGCTGCCCTCCGACGTGGCGGTACTGCTGGTGGAGCACCACCTCGACCTCGTGTACGGCTTCGCCGACCGGGTCACCGTCCTGCACTCGGGCCGGCACGTGCACACCGGCACCGTGGCCGAGACGCGCCGCTCACCCGAGGTCGCCGCCGCCTACGCGGGAGTGAAGCCGTGACGACCCTGTCGGTGGAAGGCCTGCGGGCGGGCTACGGCGGCGGCACGGTGCTGCACGGGGTGGACCTGACCGTCCCCTCCGGCACGGCGCTGGCCGTGCTCGGCCGCAACGGCGCCGGCAAGACCACGCTGGTGCACGCCATCTGCGGCCTCATCAGGCCCCGGGCCGGCCACGTGCGGCTGGACGGCGACGACCTCGCCGGCCGCCCCGCGCACCGCGTCGCCCGCGCCGGTGTCGCCCTGGTGCCCCAGGGCCGCCGGGTGTTCGCGAGCCTCACGGTCGCCGAGCACCTGCGGCTGTCGCGCCGCAAGGGCGACTGGACGGTACCGCGGGTCCTCGAGCTCCTGCCCCGGCTGGACGAGCGCCGTCGCCACCGCGGCGACCAGCTCTCCGGCGGCGAGGCCCAGATGCTCGCGATCGCCCGCGCCCTGCTGACCCAGCCCCGCCTGCTGCTGCTCGACGAGCCGTGCGAGGGCCTGGCCGTGGACCTCGCCGAGCGGGTCCGGGCGGTGGTCGCCGAGCTGGCCCGCGGCGGCCTGACCGTGCTGCTGGTCGAGCAGCAGCCGGAGCACGCCCTGGCCGTCGCCGACCGGGTCGCCCTGCTCGCCGACGGCGTGGTGGCCGCCACGCACACGGCCGGCGAGCTGCGCGCCGACCCGACGCTGACCGACCACATCCTGCGGGTGGGCTAGCGTCGTGGCATGGGTGAGTCGGCGCAGTGGTCCAGGTTCGACGACGGCCGCCACGCGCTCGACCTGCTCACCGCCAGCTACCGAAGGCACCAGTTCACCCGGCACAGCCACGTCACGTATGCCATCGGCGTGGTCACCCGCGGCGTGGAGCAGTTCCACTACCGCGGCGAGCTGCGCCGCTCCGGCGTCGGCAGCCTGGCCATCCTCGAGCCGGACGAGCCCCACGACGGCATGGCCGCGCGCCCGGACGGCTGGGCCTACCGGGTGCTGTACCCGAGCCCGGGGATGCTCTTCGACGGCCTCGGCGATGCCCGGCGCCACGCCGTGGGCTTCCGCGACCCGGTCGTCACCGACCCGCGCAGCGTGCACCTCGTCCGGTCGGCCCACGAGGAGCTGACCGCCGGCCGCGACCCCCTGGCCGCCCACTCCCGCCTGGTGTGGGCCTTCGAGGCCGTCGTCGCGCGCCACGGCTCGCCGCGCCCGGTGGATCCCGGGATACGCGCGTCCGACCCGGCCGCGGCCCGCAAGGTCGCCGAGATCCGCGAGCGCCTGCTGGCCGACCTGCGCCGCCCGCCCAGCCTGCGCGAGCTGGCCGCCGGCGTGGAGCTGTCCCCCTTCCACATGCTGCGCGTCTTCCGGGCCGCCACCGGCTTCCCGCCGCACGCCTGGCTGGTCCTGGAGCGCGTCTGCTGCGCCCGCGCCCTGCTCGCCGCCGGCCGCACCCCGGCCGAGGTGTCCGCCACCACCGGCTTCGCCGACCAGGCCCATCTGACCCGCTGGTTCAAGCGGGTGATCGGGGTCACCCCGGCCGCATTCCGCAACAGCGTTCAAGACGCGACCCGCCGCCCGGCCGTGGAATCGCAGGCATGAGTCGTCGTGGTTGGATCCTCTTCGGCGCCATGTGCGTCGTGTGGGGCATCCCGTACCTGCTGATCAAGGTTGCGGTCCGCGAGATCGGCCCGGCCGAGCTGGTCTTCCTCCGCACCGCCCTGGGCGCCCTGCTGCTGCTCCCCGTCGCGCTGGCTCGCCGCGAGCTGCGCGCCTCCCTGCGCCCCTGGCTGCCGCTGCTCGTCTACACGATCATCGAGATCGGCCTGCCGTGGCTGCTGCTCTCCGACGCCGAGCGGCACGTCGACAGCTCCTTCACCGGCCTGGTCATCGCCGGCGTACCCCTGGTCGCCGCCCTCATCGCCCGCTTCGGCCCGCACGCGGAGCGCCTCAGCGTCCCGCGCGTCGCCGGCCTGCTGGTCGGCCTGGCCGGCGTCGCCCTGCTGCTCGGCTTCCACGCCACCGGCACCGGCCCGCGCCCCCTGCTGGAGCTCGTCGGCGTGGTGATCTGTTACGCCGTCGGCCCGCTGATCATCGAGCGCTGGCTCTCGGACGTGCCGCGCTACGGCGTGGCGGCCGCGTCCCTGGTGGTCGGGGCGCTGCTGTTCGCGCCGGTCGCCGTCCCGAGCCTGCCGTCCCTGGCCCGCCACGCCACCCTCCGCCCGCTGCTGGCCGCCCTGGCCCTGGCGGTCATCTGCACGGCGCTCGCCTTCGTGCTCTTCTTCGCGCTGGTGGCCGAGGTGGGCGGCGTACGCGCCACCGTCATCACCTTCGTCAACCCCGCCGTCGCGGTGGTGCTCGGCGCGATGGTCCTGGGCGAGGAGGTGAACGTGCTGACCGGCGTGGCCTTCGCCCTGATCCTGGCCGGCTCGGTCCTGGCCACGCGGCGCCCGGCTCCGGCGAAGGACAAGGAACAGGAACAGGAGCTGGCTCCCGCCTCGTGAGTCGGGGTTGGCGGCTCCGGCCGCCAACGCTACCGAGCCGTCAGGTCACCAGTCCTTCATCCAGGGCAGGCGCGCGTCCAGCCAGTCCTTGAGCCGGGCCACCTGGTCGGTGTGGCTGTCGAGCCAGCTGACCTGGCCGGTCATGGCGATGATGGCGAAGACGACGGCGGTACCGCTGAGCAGCACCCCCAGCGTCCCCAGGCCCCGGCCGGCCACGTTGGGCCGCACGCCCGCGATGATGCCGCCGAACGAGAACAGCAGGCCGAGCGCGCCCGCCGCGATCGCCCACGGGGCGAGGATGCCGGTGAGGGCCGCGGCCACGCCGACGACGCCGAGGAAGAAGCCGGTCACGGCGAGCGGGCTGACCCGGGCGGGGCCCTGGCGCACCGGCACCGGCTCGGTGACCTGCTCGGTGACCGGGCTGGCCACCGGCCCGCGGTCGATGCTGCGGCGCACGGTGGCCGTGTCGCGCTCGCGGTCCATCGCGCCGGCCGCCGGGACCGTGGCGGCCTCGGCGTGGTCGTCCGTGTCGTGCTTGGCGCCGAGGCGCAACGTGCTGGTCTCAGCGTGGTCGTCCGTGTCGTGCTTGGTGCCGAGGCGCCACGTGCTGGTCTCGGCGGCCGCCGCACGGTGGTCGTCGATGCCGTCGCCGCCCTTGTCCTGCCTGCGGCCGAGACGCCAGGTGCGGGTCCGCGGAGCCGCCCCGGCGCGGTCGTCCACGCCGTCCCCGGCTCGGCCGCCGACCGGGTGCCCGGTGCGGTCGTCGAGGTCGTCACCGTCGCGGTCGGTCGCCGCGCGAGCGCCGAACAGCTGCCCGATGCGTGCCACTGTGAGCTCACCTCCTGCGATGCGCCCGGATGGCCGGGCGGATAGCAGTCGGCTACCCAGCCACGAAGGTTCTCAATCTCCGGGGGCACCGTTTGGGTGGAGTTTGCCCGGGTACCTCCGCTTGCATGGATGCCATGCAGCGAGGAAACACCAAGCACGGCGCTGTCGTGGACGACAACCTGCGCCGTGAGGCCCTGTGGGAGGTGCGCCAGGTCGACCCCGAGGGGGAGGGCGCACGCGGTGGCGGCGCCCCGGTGGGCATGACCGCCGACGACGTGGAGGCGCGCAGCAACCTGGGCCGGTACATCCCGATGGCGAGCCTGCCCGGCGACCGCGACGACCTGATCGCCGGCGCCTCCGAGATGGACGCGCCGGACGAGGTGCTCGACGTGCTCGAGCGGCTGCCGGAGCACGTCGACTTCGGCACCGTCAACGAGGTCTGGGCGGCGCTGGGCGGCCGGAACGAGGATCCGGCCCGGCGTCCCTGACCTCGGCGGCCACGGCGCCGGCGGCCGGCTCGGGCGCGGCCGGAGCGGGCCGCGCGCCGGC
>NZ_JBFAZW010000177.1:0-14854 GCF_040682015.1 Dactylosporangium sp. NPDC051485 | reverse complement strand
CAACTCCTAATTCAGGTTTGGCTCAGTTTGAACGCAGTCCAACAATATAACACAGCCGAGGGGGCCCGCGGGTCGCGCCCCGTCATCATGTTCTGGGCGGCCGCCCGGGCCTCGGTATCCACTGTGGCCCTTCTGGCCGGGCTGGGCTTCGACGTGAACGCGCCCGGCCGCGCCGACGCCCCCGTCGAGGAGCCGTGGGAGACAGCGCTGCACCACGCGGCCGGTGCCGGCGACGTGGCCCTGGCCCGGCGGCTGCTGGAGCTGGGCGCCGACCCGCGGTCGAGGGACCGCCGATTCGGCGCCACCCCGCTGGACTGGGCCCGCCACCTGGGCCGGCCCGCTACCGCCGCGCTGCTGGAGCCGCTCACCGCGTGAGCCGGCCGGGACTACTCCCGGTCGTGGATCTCGATGACCGAGGCCGGGCAGCGGGTGGCGGCCTCGTAGACGGACTCCTGCCGGTCCGCCGGCGGGCGGTCGTCGAGGAGGATCACGACGCCGTCGTCCTCGCGCTGGTCGAAGACGTCGGCGGCGACGAGGGCGCAGACGCCGGAGCCGATGCAGCGCTCCGGGAACACCTCGACCCGCATCAGGCCTCGACCTCCGCGGCGGGCAGGACGGCGTCCCAGGTGACCGGCAGCGTGACCGGGCCGAGGACGGGGGTCTGCGTCTTGAAGCGGATGTCGTCGAACGGCACGGCCAGGCGCAGCGACGGGATGCGCTGCGGCACGGTGGCCAGGACCGTGGCGAGCTCCAGGCGGGCCAGCTGCTGGCCGACGCACTGGTGCGGGCCGTGGCCGTAGCCGACGTGGGCGCCGGTCGGGCGGCCCACGTCGAGGCGGTCGCCGTCGGGGTGCAGGGCGGCGTCGCGGTTGGCCGACTGGATGGCCACGACGACGTAGTCGCCCGCCTTGATCTTCTGGCCGGCGATCTCGGTGTCCTCGGTGACCTCGCGCAGCAGGCCGGCGCGGACGCCCAGGTAGCGCACGAGCTCGTCGGCGGCGGTGGCGGCCAGGGCCGGCTCGGCGCGCAGGCGCTCGAGCTCCTCCGGGTGCTCCAGCAAGACCAGCAGGCCATGGCTGATCATGCTGGCGGTGGTGTCGTAGCCGGCGATGAGCAGCGCGGCGCTCATGATGACGAGCTCCATGTCGGTGAACGGCTGCTCCGTCTGGTCGCTGCGCGCGATCATCCGGCTGAGCACGTCCTCGCCGGGCTGGGCGCGGCGGGTCAGCACGAGGCCGTAGAGGTACTGGAACAGCGGCTGCATCGCGGCGGCGACGTCCTCGCTGCTCGACTCGCCGGCCATGAGGGCCTCGGCCGCCTGCCGGAACAGGCCGCGGTCGGACTCGGGGACGCTGAGCAGCTCGGCGATGACCGCGGTGGTCACCGGGCGGGCGAACTCGGCGTACCAGTCGACCGGCGGGGTCAGCGCGGCGAGCGCGTCGAGGCGCTCGTCGACGATGCCCTGCACGAGCGGGCGCAGGCCGGCGATGCGCTTGATGTTGGAGACCTCGGGCGCCATGTGCCGGCGGAAGCGCAGGTGCTCGGCGCCGTCCATGCGCGGGAACTCGCCCTCGGCGGGCGGCGCGGCGGCGTAGCCGAGCAGCAGGTGGGCGGCGGTGCCGGGGCGGTTGCTGAAGCGCTGCGGGTCGCCGAGCACCTCGCGCACGTCGGCGTAGCGGGTGACCAGCCACGCCTCGATGCCGGTCGGGCAGGCGACCCGGGTCACCGGGCTGCCGGCGCGCAGGTCGGCGTACTCCGGCGGCGGGTCGAACGGGCAACGCTTGTCATCGGGCAGAGGTAACTGAGGCAGTACAGCGGACGTCAACGCCAACCCCCGAACGGTGGGACTCCACGACGGCATCCATCTTTGTCGACGCGACGGGGATTGACCAGACCCTCGGTGATCGCGAAATCGCGCACCGCAGCGCCGGCGCCGGCCGGCCACGCGATCGCCGCCGCCGCGAACAGCCGCCGCCGCTGCGAGTGGTCGTCGCAGCGGCGGCGTTCGATGTGCCGGGCCGGGTGGTTCAGGACCGGGCGAGGCCCCGCTCGACGGCGGCGATGATGTCGGGTCGCAGCCGCGAGGGCTGCACGATGGCGTCCACCGAGCCGACCCGCACGGCCCGCTGGATGCTGTGCACGCCGTCGAACTCGGCCGCCACCTCGCCCAGCTTCTCGGCCCGGACCGAGGTCCGCACGTCCATGAGCCGGCCGGCGAGTTCGGCCCGCTCCTTGCCGCTGGCCGCGGCGACCTTCGCCTCCAGCTCCACCACCCGCGGGTCCTTGGCGGTGCGGGCGTTGACGTCGCCGGCGAAGACCACGGCCGCGGCCGGGGCACCGCCGATGACCGAGGCGAACGAGCCCTCCACGGCCAGGACGGTCATGTTGGGGTTGAGCGCCTTGGAGAACACCACGAACGCGCCGCCGTGGTAGCGGGAGATGACGCAGAAGACGATCGGGCCGCGGAAGTTCACGATGGCCCGGCCGATCTCGGCGCCGTACTCCAGCTGCAGCCGCCGCATCGACTCCGGCGAGCCGTCGAAGCCCGACAGGTTGGCCAGCACCACCAGCGGCCGGTTGCCGCTGGCCGCGTTGATGGCCCGGGCCGCCTTCTTCGACGAGCTCGGGAACAGGGTGCCGGCGGTGTACGTGTCGGGGCCGTCGGTGGGCGGGAAGCCCCGCCGCGGTACCGACCGGGACTCGATGCCGAGCAGGCACACCGGGATCCCGCCGAGGTGCACGTCCTGGACCACGGCGGTCTCGGCGTCGGCCATGCCGGCCCAGCGCTCCAGCACCGCGTGGTCCTGGTCGGCCAGCGCCCGCATGAGGGTGCGGATGTCGAACGCCTTCTTGCGGTCGGGGTTGTGCTCCTTGGAGAAGATCTCGCCGACCGTGGTGAAGTCGCTGTCCGGCGCCGAGTGCGGGTAGCCGGAGATGTCGCGGTCGGCCGGGTCGCCGGTGGTGGCGCGGCGCGGCCGGGTCTCGCCGGGCGCGACGTAGGTGTGCTCGTAGTAGGACATGAGCACGTTGCGGGCGGCCCGGATGTCCGGCGCCCAGTACTGGGCCTGGCCGTTGGGGCCCATGACCCGGTCGTAGCCGCCGATGCCGAAGTTGTCCTCGGCCGACACGCCGCCGGAGAAGTCCAGCGACTGCTTGCCCGTGAGCACCATCGCCGAGTCCGGGGTCATGATGAGGATGCCGCGGGTGTGCATGAGCATCGTGGCCTCGGCGTTCCAGTACGGCTGCGCGCCCACGGTGATCCCCGCGACCACGATGTTGATCTCGCCGCCGCCCTGGGTGAACTCGACGATCCGCTTCAGCGCCGCCGCGACCCAGTCCATGTTCTCGGTGCCGGAGTCCATCGCGATGCGGGCGCCGGCGGACAGGGCGAACCAGTCGAGCGGGACCCGCATCCGCTCGGCCAGGTCGAGCGCGGCGATGACGCGGGCGCACTCGGGCTCGGAGAGCGCCCCGAGCGCCTTCGTCGGGTCGCCGAACAGCGCGACGCGGGTGACGCCCTCGGGGTACCGCTCGGTGGGCGTGCGCACGACCCCGGCCACGATCGCGGCCCGGTTGTGCCCGCGCGGGCGGTCGACCGGCACCAGCGTGCCGGTGTCGTCGAGGTCGTGCTCGACGAAGCTGCCGCCCTGGCCGGCCAGCAGCTCGGTGAGCTCGTAGGGGTACGTGGTGCCGCGCCGGCGGGCCGCGAGGACCTTCTGCCGGTAGTCGTCGAGCGGCTGGATGAGCTCGGTGGTCGGCGCGGTCATGGAGACCCGCATGCCGGCGTCGTAGGACACCTCGAGCGCGATCTCGGTGAGCTCGCCGGTGGCCGGGTCGCGCTGGCGGCCGAGGAACAGCACCTCCTCCAGGCCGGCGCCGGCGGTGACCGGCAGCAGGCGCAGGGCGACGGCGTTGAGGTCGTCGAAGGTCAGCTCGCTCTGCGGCCAGCAGTAGATGGTGATCCGGTTGGTGTCGAAGCGCTTCTTGGCCGGCCGCTGGGCCTGGACCTTGCGGATGGCGTCGAGGCAGGCCTCCAGCGCCCCCTCGACCGCGGGCAGGGCGAGGATGCGCCCGTCGGCGTCGCGCAGCGGGGTCAGGTCGCGGACCTGGGCCATCGCGGCGAGCCGCTCGTCGGCCGGGTTGTCCGGGGCGACGCAGCGGAAGAGGTACACCTCCTCGTCCGCCGACGGCAGCCGGGTCAGGTCGAAGTTGCGCAGCCGGGGCAGCTGCAGCCGCTGCGCGATGAGCGGGTGCAGGCCGCGGATGACGCGGTCCTCGCCGATGCCGGGGCGGAAGGTGAAGTGGTGGTGCACCTCGGCGCCGGTGCGCCCGGCGACGGAGATGGTGACCCGGGTGAGCCGGTCGAGCAGGCCGGCCCGGTCGATCACCTCGCGCAGGGCCGCGGCCATCGCGTCCGGGTCGGGCTGGTCGGTCCAGGTGAGGTACACGTCGGCGACCGAGCCGACGCCGGAGAGCTCGGCGACCCGCTCGAGGGTGGCGGGCAGGTCGGCGAAGTCGGTGGCGGCGGCGACGAGCCGGAAGCGCTCGTCGTCGCGGTCGTACTCCGCGGTGAAGTACGACTGCCCGCCGACCTCGACGCAGTGCACGTCGCCGGCGCCGCGGTTGCCGTAGTACCGCCGGCTGAGCACCTCCAGCATCGGGCCGTGGTCGGCGCCGGGCCGGCCGATGCGCTGGGCCAGCAGGCGCACGAGCGGCTCGGGCGAGGCGACCATCCTGGCGATGCGCTCGGCGCGGTCCGGCGCGTCCGGGTGCTCGTCGAGGTGGCGCAGGTGCCCGCGGACGGCCGCGTAGACCTCGGCCCGCTTGCGGCGCAGCATCGGCTGGGCGGCCCAGCGGAAGACGATGCTGCGGGCGAGGTCGCCGACGACCGGGAAGCGCAGCTGGGTGGCGAAGATGAGGTGCTCGAGGGCCTGGCCGACGAGCTCGCGCAGGCCGTTGCCGGGCAGCGGCTCGGTCAGCCACTGCTCCAGGAAGGCCACGACGACCCGCACGTCGGCGGCGGCGCGCTGCTGGGCGAGGAAGATGCGGAAGACCGCCTCCTCCAGGGCCGGGGTGCGCTCGAAGTCCTCGACGCCGTAGTGGGCGAGGACCCGGGCCAGCCGGGCGCGGAACGCCTCGGGCAGCCCGGCCCGGTCGACGTCGAGGCTCTGCAGGTACGCGTGGAGGTACTCCCGCGGGCTGTGCACCCGGGTGTCGGCCTTCGTCTCGTCGCCGGCCGGCCGGTTGCGGCTGAGCTCGGAGAGGTCGGCGAAGACCCGCAGCAGCTCGACCTCCTGCTCGAGGGGCCGGCGGCCAAGCTCGGCGCGGGCGGCGAGGTAGGCGGACAGGACCCGGCGCTCGTCGCGCGGGTCGACGTCGTAGCCGAGCAGCAGGCTGCGCAGGTCGGCGATGCCGCGGGCGACCCGGGCGGGGGCGGAGAGCCCCTCGGGCTCGGGCGGCAGCTCCAGGTCGACGGCGGCGGCCCCGGCTCCCGCGGCCGGGCCGGCGTCGGCGGTCTCGTCGCCGATCGGCTCCAGGCGCAGCAGCGGCGCGCCGGTCTCCACCTGGCTGCCGACGGAGACGAGACACTCCCGCAGCCGCGCCTTGAACGGCGCCCGCAGGACGGTCTCCATCTTCATGCTCTCCAGCACGAGCACCGGCGCGCCGGCCTCGACCTCGTCGCCGGCGACGAGCGGGGTGGCGACCACGAGCGCCGGGGCCGGGGAGCGCAGCACGCCGCCCTCGTCGCGGCTCACCCGGTGGGTGACGCCGTCGACCTCGACCAGGTGGGTGGGGCCGTGGGTGTCGGTGACGAGCCGGAAGCGGCGGCCGTTGACCAGGATCCGGCCGGTGTGCTCGTCGAAGCGGTCGAGCTCGGCGTCGACGGTGGGCGCCTCACCGATGCCGACGCGGTAGCGGCGGGGCCCGGTCTGGGCGACGGTGACCCGGTAGCTCGCGCCGCGCAGCTTGAGGTCGATCGGGCGGCCGCTCTCGTGCTGCACCTGCGGGCGTCCGCCGTGCGCGGTGGACAGCAGCCGGTGGCGCTCCACGGCGGCGCCGTCCTCGTAGGCCTCGATCGCGGCGGCGGCCAGGGCGACGCCGGAGTGGCGGGTGGAGACCAGCCGGCCCTCGGCCCGGACCCGGTCGATCCAGCCGGTGTCGGCGCTGGCGTCGATGACCTCGGGCTGGTCGAGCAGGTCGAGCAGGAAGCTCTTGTTGGTGGCGCCGCCCTCGATGATGACGGTGGTCTCGGCGACGGCGCGGCGCAGCCGGCCGAGGGCCTCGTCGCGGGTCCGGCCGTAGGCGATGATCTTGGCGATCATCGAGTCGAAGTCGGCCGGGATGACGTCGCCCTCGCTGACGCCGGTGTCGACCCGCACGCCGGGGCCGCCGGGCAGGACGAGCCGCACGATGCGCCCGGGCGAGGGGGCGAAGTCGCGGTCGGGGTCCTCGGCGTTGAGCCGGGCCTCGACGGCGTGGCCGGCCTCGGCCGGCGCGAGGTCGCCGAGGCGGCCGCCGCCGGCCACGTGGATCTGGGCCTTGACCAGGTCGAAGTCGGTGGTCAGCTCGGTGATCGGGTGCTCGACCTGCAGGCGGGTGTTGACCTCGAGGAAGGCGAAGAGCTTCTCCCCCGGGTGGTAGAGGAACTCGACGGTGCCGGCGCCGCGGTACTGCACCGCGAGGGCCAGCCGCTCGGCCGCCTCCTTGAGCTCGCGGACCTGCTCGGGGGCGAGCACCGGGGAGGCCGACTCCTCGATGACCTTCTGGTTGCGCCGCTGCACGGAGCAGTCCCGCACGCCCAGGGCCCAGGCGGCGCCCTGGCCGTCGGCGATGACCTGGACCTCGACGTGGCGGGCGCCGGTGACGAGCCGCTCCAGGAAGACGATGCCGCTGCCGAAGGCCCGCTCGGCCTCAAGGCTGGTGCGCTCGTAGGCGTCGACCAGCTCGGCCTCGCTGCGGATCACCCGGATGCCGCGCCCGCCGCCGCCGGCCGTGGCCTTGAGCATCAGCGGGTAGCCGACCTCGGCCGCGGAGCGCTTGGCCGCCTCGAGGGTCTCGACCGCGCCGCGGCTCCACGGGGCGACCGGGACGCCGACCTCCTCGGCGATGAGCTTCGAGCCGATCTTGTCGCCGAGCTTGCGCATCGCCTCCGGGCCGGGGCCGATGAAGGTGACGCCGATCTTGTCGCACAGCTCGGCGAAGGCCGGGTCCTCGGCGACGAAGCCCCAGCCGACCCAGGCGGCGTCGGCGCGGGTCTCGACGAGGGCGCGCTCCAGGACGGCGTGGTCGAGGTACGGGCGGGCGGAGGCGGGGCCGAGGCAGTAGCTGTCGTCGGCCTCGCGGACGAACGTGGCGGTCCGTTCACCGTCCGTGTACAGGGCGACGGTCTCGATCGGCGGCGCCCCGCTCTCGCCGTTGAGCTCACGGACGGCGTGGATCAGCCGCATGGCGGCCTCTCCGCGGTTGACGATGGCGATGCGGCTGATCACCGGGCAAGCCTCTCAAAGATCCAACACAGCAGAAAATCCGTAACAAACCTTCGTGGCTACTGGCGAGTAACGGAAACCGTCCAACCCTCACCCCGCCACGGCCAATTTTTGTGGAAACTCTCCAAAGGTTTTGTTAGACACGCGCAGGCTTGGTCAGCAAGCTGGTCACGGTGACCACGACGAGTGTGGTGAGGATGACGGCGAGTGACAGCCAGGTCGGCATGTCGGGCACCTGCGGCCAGACCGTGTGCGCCCAGTGCAGGACGAGCTTGCCGCCGATGAACGCCAGTATGACCGCCAGACCGTGGTTGAGGTGGCGGAGTTGGCCGAGGACGTTGCGCAGGACGAAGTACAGCGCCCGCAGGCCCAGCAGCGCGAACGCGTTGGTGGCGAAGACGAGGTACGGGTCGCTCGTCACGCCGTACACCGCGGGCACCGAGTCGACCGCGAACACCACGTCGGTGAGCAGGACCGCGCCCACGACCAGGGCCATCGGGGTGAGCGATCGCCCGTTGCCGGCCCGCACGGTCAGCTTCGCGCCGTGGTACCGCGAGGTCACCGGCATCACCCGCCGCAGCAGCCGGACCGTGCGCATCGACTCGACGTCGGACTCGCCGCCGCGCAGCACCTTGACCGCGGTCCCGATCAGGATGGCCCCGAACAGCAGGAAGGCCCACGAGCCGGACGAGATCAGCGCGGCCCCCACGGCGATGAACCCGGCCCGCAGCACGAGCGCCCCGGCGATGCCGTAGAGCAGGACCCGCTGGGCCAGCTGCGCCGGCACCGCGAACGCGCCGAGCAGCAGCATGAAGACGAACAGGTTGTCGACCGACAGCGACTTCTCCACCACGTAACCGGTGAGGAACTCGACGCCGGCCTCGACGCCGTGGGCGAGCCAGACGTACGCCGCGAACCCCATCGGCAGCGCCAGGTAGAACACCGACCAGCCGACGGCCTCGCGCATCGGCACGTCGTGCGGCCTCCTGGTCAGCCAGAAGTCGGCGGCGAGCAGCCCCAGCAGGACGGCGACGGTAACGGCCCAGAGCATGGGCGAGGCGATGGACACGGAGCCCCCTCGAACGCGTTGTCGACGTTCGAGGTCTCTCCCACCCGTTGCCGGGCGGCCGCCCGGAAGCCGCGCGGGCGGCTCGTCCTGACCGGGTCGGCCTGACGGGATACTCCCCTCGGCGGCCGAGCGTACCGGCCCTGGCTGGACGTTTACTGAACGCCGGTACAGTGCGGCGGTGCGTGCGCGGGGCATCTACCGGGCGACGATGCTGGCCGTCATCGCCGGTTGCGTCCTGGTGTCGTACCTCGTGCTGACCCACCGCGACGGGCCGCCCCCGAAGCTGCAGGCCGGCCCCCGCCCCGACTTCCAGCTGCCGTTCCCCTGCGGCGAGACGTGGCGGCTCACGACGTACCCCGGCCACGACGACTACGACATCGACTTCTTCGCCGCCACCGGACCCACGGCCGGCCGCACGGTCATCGCCTCCGCCGCCGGCACGGTGACCTGGGCCGGCTGGAGCGCCACCCGGTCCGACGGCACCCAGGCGGCCCCCGGCACCTCGGGCACCCGCGGCGGCCTGGGCTACGGCGTGATCATCGACCACGGCGGCGGCTGGTTCACGGAGTACGGCCACCTCGCCGCCACCCCCGCGGTCCGCACCGGCGACCGGGTGCCCCGCGGCGCCGTGCTGGGCCAGGTCGGCCGCACCGGTTCGACCACGGTCGAGCACCTGCACTACGAGCAGCTGGACGACACCCGCGACCCGCGCCGCACCCGAGGCGTGCACGACAAGGTCGAGGCGGTCTTCGACGGGGTGCCCTCCGGGATCACCTCGGACGGCAGCGCCGGCACCGGGCCGTTGCGCGTCGACGGCCCGCAGTCCCCGGACCAGACGCGCACCAGCCGCAACTGCCCGCCGCCATAGCCCGCGCCAGCAACCGGCGCGCCCACTCATAAGCCGGCCCGCAGCGGGTAGTAGCCAGCTGTGGCTACGTCACTGCTGCCGGACCGCACGTCCCTGCCGTTCCACGCCATGTCCGCCGACGAGGCGCTCACCGCCCAGCGGGTCGAGGAGCCGGCCGGGCTGGCCGCCGAGGAGGTGGTGCGGCGCCGCGAGCAGAGCGGCCCCAACCGGTTCGCCGAGGGGCGGCGGGAGCCGAGGTGGAGGGCCTTCGCGCGCCAGTACGCCGATCCCATGCAGATCGTGCTGCTGTGCGCCGGCCTGGGCAGTATCTGGCCGCTGCGGCAGGTCGGCACCGGGCTGCTGCTGATCGCCCTCACGCTGCTCAACGCCGTGCTCGGGCTGCGGCAGGAGGGCAAGGCGGCGGCCGCGGTCGGCGCGTTGCAGCGGGCGATGGTCACGATGGCCCGGGTGCGCCGCGGCGGGGACCTGGCCGCGGTGCCGGCCGAGGACCTGGTACCCGGGGACGTGGTGCTGGTCGAGGCCGGGGACCGGGTGCCGGCCGACGGGCGGCTGGTGCGCAGCGCGCGGCTGGAGATCGACGAGTCGGCGCTCACCGGCGAGAGCCTGCCCGTGGCCAAGGACGCCGAGGCGGTGGCCGACGAGCAGGCGGCGCTCGGGGACCGGGCGGACATGGCGTACATGCACACGAGCGTCACCCGAGGCACCGGCGAGCTCGTGGTCACCGCCACCGGGATGGCGACCGAGGTGGGGCGCATCTCCGGGATGCTGCAGGCGGGCAAGGAGGCCGAGACGCCGCTGACCCGGCAGCTGCAGCGGCTGACCAACCAGATCCTGCTCGTCGCCGGGGTGGCGCTGGCGCTGTCGATCGGGCTCAACCTGTACCGCGGCAACACCTTCGGCGTCGTGTTCACCGCCGCCATCGCCTTCGCGATCTCGGCCATTCCCACCGGGCTTCCCGCCGTGGTCACCACCATCCTGTCGCTGGGCACGCAGCTGCTGGCCCGGGCCGGGGCGATCGTGAAGCGGCTGCGCTCGACCGAGACGCTCGGCTCGACGTCGGCCATCAACTCCGACAAGACCGGCACGCTGACGCTCAACCAGATGACGGTGACGGAGCTGGCGATCCCCGGGCGGCGGTACACCGTCAGCGGCGACGGCTACGCCACGACCGGCGACATCCGGCACGCGGCCGGGCAGCCCGAGGTGCCGCTCGAGCCGTTCCTGCTGCCCATGGCGCTGGCGAGCGACGCGGTGGTGAGCGACGGCGAGCTGGTCGGCGACCCGACGGAGGGCGCGCTGGTGGTCCTCGCCGCCAAGGGGCGCCTCGACGTGCTCTCGACGCGGCAGCGGTACCCCAGGATCTGCGAGATCCCCTTCGACGCCTCCTACAAGCTCATGGCGACGTACCACGCGATGACGGACGAGTCGGGCCGCGAGGTGGTCCGCTGCTTCGTCAAGGGCGCCCCGGACCAGCTGCTCGCCCGCGCCTCCCACGTCGTGGCGCCCGGCGGGGACCCGGTACCGCTCGACGACGGGCTGCGCGCGAAGTACCTGGCCGAGAACGAGCGCCTGGCCGGCCAGGGCCTGCGGGTCATGGCGACCGCCCGCCGCGACTACGACCCGGCCTCCTTCGACCCGCACGGCGACCTGCTCGGCTCGCTTAGCGGGCTCACCCTGCTGGCGCTGGCCGGCATCCTGGACCCGCCGCGCCCGCAGGCCCGCGAGGCCATCGCCAAAGCCGAGGCGGCCGGCATCCAGGTCCGCATGATCACCGGCGACCACGCGGTGACCGCCGGGGCGATCGCCCAGCGGCTCGGCATCGACGGGCGGGCGATCACCGGCGCCGACTTCGCCGCGCTGAGCGACGCCGAGGCCGTGGAGCAGATCGACGGGATCGGCGTCATCGCCCGGGTCACCCCGCAGGACAAGGTCCGCCTGGTCGAGATCCTGCGCCGGCGGGGCCACATCGTGGCGATGACCGGCGACGGGGTCAACGACGCCCCGGCGCTCAAGCGCGCCGACATCGGCATCGCGATGGGCATCACCGGCACCGAGGTCTCCAAGGAGGCCTCCGCCATGATCCTCACCGACGACGACTTCGCCACCATCGTCAAGGCGGTGGCCATCGGGCGGGCGCTGTACGACAACCTGAAGCGGTACGTCTGCTTCCAGATGGCCGCCCTGATCGGCTTCATCGCCACGTTCCTCGGCGCGAGCGTGCTGGGGGTGGCCGCGGGGGTACCGCTGCTGCCGCTGCAGACGCTGTGGGTGAACTTCACCACGCAGGTCCTGCAGGCGATCGGCCTCGGCTACGGCAGGCCGGAGCCGGACCTCATGCAACGCCGGCCCCGCCGGTCCGACGAGGCGCTGCTGCCCGGCCGCACCCTGGGGTGGCTCGCGGTGCTCGGCGTGGTGATGGGCGCGGCCACCCTGGCCGTGGTCGCCGGCGGGAACCGCACCATGGGCCTCACCGCGTTCTCGATCATGAACCTGGTGCTGTCCTGGACGGTGCTCAGCGAGACCCGCTCGGTGTTCAGCCTCGACACGTTCGACGACCGCCGGTTCGTCGTCACCTCCGGCCTGTCCGTGCTCGCGATCCTGCTGGCCACCGAGTTCGGCCCGCTGCAGCGGCTGCTGCACACCGAGGGCCTCTCGCTCACCCGGTGGCTGGTCTGCCTGGCCGCCGCCCTGCCGCTGCTCGTCATCACCGAGGCCCGCAAGGCCGTCCTGCGCCGCCGGGAACGGCACCGCGCCGAGGCACGACCGGCCACCGGCATGTGAGGTGCCGCACTCAGGAGGTGGGCAGCACCTGCCGCTCGGCCTGCTCGACCAGCTCCAGGGAGTCCTCCGGGCCGAGGCGGCGCTCGCAGAGATACCCCAGCGTCGACCACGTGGCGTCGGCGACGGCCTCCGGCGGGAACGCCTCGAGCAGGTGCCCCTCGCCGAGCTGGGCGCGGATGAGGGCCTCCGCCGCGGCCGGATCGACCTCGACGTCCTGGGCCATCCCGGCGACGAACCCGGTGATCTCCTCCGAGGGCGTGTCCTCGTCGAAGAGGCTGCGCACGGCAAGGGCGATGGCCGCCTGCAGCACCGGCGTGTCGTGCTCCTCGGGCGGCTGCTCGGCCGCCCGGGCGGCGGCCGCCTCGTCGCCGTTCAGCAGCGCGACCACCACCGCACCGACCCGGGTCCGCGGTGCCCGGGCCTCCTCCTGCTCGCTCGCCATGCATCGAGTCTTACACGGCGCGCGGTCCCGGCCGGGCGAGTGTCGTCTCCATCCCAGTTCTCACGGCGCGCGGCCCCGGCCAGCGGACACCGTCCGCATCCCGGTCCTACACGGCGTCTCGCACGGCGCGCAGCCTCGGCCGGGCGGGCGCCGTGCCCATCCCGGCTATCAGCGCGGCGAGGCGCTCGCCGTCGCGCTGGGCCTGGCCGGCGCAGCACGTGTCCACGAGCACGTGCACCTCGTCGACGCCGCCGGCGAGATGGCGCAGGCGCAGGGCGTGGTCCTCGAGCTCGCGGTCGGAGTACGTGACCGGCTCCCCGCCCTCGTGCCCGTGGAACCGCACGAGCGCGGGCTCGGCCGTGGCGGCCGGCGGCGTCGAGTCCAGGCACACGTACGAGGCGCCGTGCTCCTGCAGCATCCGCAGGGTCCGCAGGGCCTGCCCGCCCTCGAACCAGGACGGGTGGCGCAGCTCGACGGCGGCCCGGCGCGGGGCACACCGCTCGATCGTGTCGAGCACCCGGCGCACCGCCCGCTCCCCGTGGGCCAGCCAGGCCGGGAACGCCAGGGTCACCACGCCGAGCCGCCCGGCGTCGTCGAGCGGGTCGAGGGCCTGGTGCAGCCGGTGCCACAGCTCCTCGACCGCCTCCTCGGGCAGCTCCCCGCGGCGCAGCTTGATGTTGCCGTCCACGCCGTCGGGGCGCAGGTCGGCCGGCAGCGCGGCCAGGCGCGTCGGGTGCCCGGTCAGCAGCCCGAAGGCCTTGACGTCGAACGTGAACCCGTCCGGCGTGGCGGCGGCCCAGGCCTCGGTCGTCTCGGCGGCCGGGATGGCATAGAAGCCGGTGTCGGCCTCGACGAGGTCGAACCGGCTCGCGTAGTAGGCGAGCCGGTCCGCCGCCGTGCGCACCGACCGCGGGTACCAGCCCGAGGTCAGCAGGTCCCGGTTGGCCCAGGACGATGTACCGAGGCGAATGACAGCCATGCGGTTCATGAGACCGCCATCCGCCCGGCACGGCAAATCAGCCGGCACTGGGGACAGCCTCGTGCACGCCGGCGTATCGGGAAATGCATACGCCCGCGCAACAGCCCGCCGTGTCCAATGGGGGCATGAACCACAAGGCATCCCTGGCAGCACCGCCCCGCCGCACCCGCAGGATCGTGCTCCTCGGCCTGGCGATCCTCGGCGTGGCGAGCGCCGCGTTCGTCGTACGGCGGCCGCTCATGATGTCCGCCCCGAGGTGCATGGCCGGGCGGTGGCACGGCTGCTTCGACACGGAGAACGGCGTGCTGCTCATGATGCTGGTCACGGTGCCGTTGGCCGCGCTGGCGGTGTGGGCCCTGGCGCGCTCCCGGCGCGCCACCGGCGGCGCATCGGCGTGGCGGACGTCGCTCGCCGAGGTGGGCATGGTCCACGGGACGCTGCCGTTCGTATGGATCACCATGATGCCGGGCCCCGGGGCCGGCGTCGTCCCCGGCCGGGTGAGCCTGGTACCGCTGCGGGACCTGCTCACGATGGGGCCGCTGGGGATCATCGGCAACCTGCTGATCTTCGCGGCGCTGGGGTTCTTCGCCCCGATGCGGTTCGCGGCGCTGGCGTCCGTGCCGCGGATCCTGGCGCTCGGGGCAGGCTGCTCGGTCCTGGTCGAGACCGCGCAGTACGTCCTGCGGCTGGACCGGGTGTCCTCCGTGGACGACGTCCTGGTCAACGCCACCGGCGCCGTGCTGGCCGCGCTGGCGTCGCGCCGCTGGTGGCGCACGACGGCGCAAGCGCCGCCGGACCAGCCTCGCGCCCCGCTGGCACCGGCAGGCTGAGCCGCGTGCCCGGCTCTTACGAACAATACAAACATCAAACGTGTTCGTAATGTTGCTTTGACTGCCGCTCCGGTGTTCAATGGCGGCATGACGATCAGTGACCGCCATCGGCGCATCCTCGACGCCGTGCAGCAGGCCGGGCAGGTCGGCGTCACGCGGCTGGCGGAGCTGACCGGCACCTCCGAGATGACCGTGCGGCGGGACCTGGAGCAGCTGGCCGACCAGGGCATGCTGGAGCGCTACCGCGGCGGCGCGCGCAGCCTCACCCTGCGCGGCGAGGAACCGCCCTTCGCCGTGCGCGCACACGAGGGCCAGGACGCCAAGCGCCGCATCGCCGAGGCGGTCGCCGGCCTGATCACCGACGGCGAGGCCGTCGTCCTCGACAGCGGCACCACCTG
>NZ_JBFAZW010000176.1:0-14873 GCF_040682015.1 Dactylosporangium sp. NPDC051485 | reverse complement strand
GCTGAACACGTCCTTCTCGCCCAGCATCAGTTCCTGGGCCACCGGCGTGGTGAACGCGACCTCGAGGGAGCCGCCCAGCGAGTCGCGGTTGCCGCCACGCACATCGTCGAACCGGTGCACACCGTCCTGCGCTCGTACGACGAGGCCCGGGCCGCCCTCGCCGCCGCCGAGTGAGGCGCCAGCGCAGCCCGTCCCGCCCTCGCGGCCGCCGAGTGAGGTGCAGCGCAGTGAGGTGGCAGTGAGGCGGCAGCGCAGCCCGTGCCGCCCTCGTGGCCGCCGAGTGAGGTGCAGCGCAGTGAGGTGGCAGTGAGGTGGCAGCGCGGCCCGTGCCGCGCTCGTGGCCGCTGCCTGAGGTGGCAGGGCGGCGCCGCGCTCGTACGATGACGCCGTGCTGCGCTCACTGCTGCCGCCGCCCGGGGTCGTCCGGGCCGTCCGCCGGGGCGGCTTCGCCCTGCTCGGCCTGCTCAACCTGGCCTGGGGCGGGTGGGCCGTCGCCGCGCCGCGGCACTTCTTCGCCACCTTCCCCGGCGGCGGGCTGCACTGGACGGCGGCGTACCCGCCGTACAACCAACATCTGATCGTCGATCTGGGCGCCACCATGCTGACGCTCGCCGTGCTGCTCCTCGGCGCCGCCGTGGCCGACCGGCCGGTCGTGAGCTGGCTGACCGGGCTGGCCACCGCGGTCTTCGGGACGCTGCACTTCGGCTTCCACGCCCTGCACGGGGGGCAGATGGGCACCGCCGACCGGGTGCTGAGCCTGTTGAGCCTCGTCGGTGGGGCGCTACTGCCACCGGCCCTCGCGGCGACCCACCACCTGGAAGAGTCTGCCTGATGGACCTGCAGTACCTCAGGGAGCACCCGGCCCAGCTCCCGACGTTCATCCAGCACCAGCGCATCCGCGAGACGCCGGTGGCGGGCGGGTCGATCTGCGCCGCCCAGCGGCTCACCCTCGACGACGGCAACTCGGTCTTCGCCAAGTCCCTGGCCGACCCGCCGCCGGGGTTCTTCGCCACCGAGGCGGCCGGCCTGCGGTGGCTGCGCGAGGCCGGCGCGGTCGCGGTGCCGGAGATCATCGCCGAGACCCCGGGCCTGCTCGCCCTGGAGTGGATCGACCACGGCGAGGCGACCCCGCAGGGCGCCGAGGAGTTCGGGCGGGGCCTGGCCGAGCTGCACCGCGCGGGGGCCGACGCGTTCGGGGCGCCCTGGACGGGGTACATCGGCAGGCTCCCGATGCCCAACGAGCCCTCGGCGCTGCCGTGGGGCCCCTGGTTCGCCCAGTGCCGGCTGCGGCCGTTCCTGGAGGCCTCGGTCTATGCGCTGGCGCCCGACGACATCGCGGGCGTCGAGCACATCATGGCCGGGATCGGCGCCTACGGCGGTGACGAGCCGCCCGCCCGCATCCACGGCGACCTGTGGCCGGGCAACGTGCTGTGGGACCGCCGGGGCCGGGCCTGGCTGGTCGACCCGGCCGCGCACGGCGGGCACCGGGAGACCGACCTCGCGCTGCTCGGCCTGTGGGGCGGGGTGGCGCACCACGACCGGGTGCTGGCCGCCTATCAGGAGGCGTGGCCGCTCGCCGACGGCTGGCGGGAGCGGCAGGCGCTGCACCGGCTGTACCTCGTGCTGGTCCACACGGCGCTGTTCGGCGAGGCCTACCGCGAGTCGGTAAGGGCCTTGCTCCGCATGCTGTAGTGACGCCGGGGTATTCGGGTACCGTTCGAATCATGACCCGTTCGGAGCCGCACGAGCCGCCAGGGGCCGGACTGGCCGACCGGCACGGCCGCGTGGCCACCGACCTGCGGGTCTCCCTCACCGACCGGTGCAACCTGCGCTGCACCTACTGCATGCCCGCCGAGGGCCTGGACTGGCTGCCCAACCCGTCGCTGCTCACCGACGCCGAGGTCGTGCGCCTGATCGACGTCGCCGTGCACCGCCTCGGCGTCACCGAGGTCCGCTTCACCGGCGGCGAGCCGCTGCTGCGCCGCGGGCTGGTCGACATCGTCCGGTCCGTGGCCGCGCTGCCGGGCCGCCCCCGCACGATGCTCACCACCAACGGCATCGGCCTGGCCCGGCTGGCCGCCCCGCTGGCCGCCGCCGGCCTGGACCGGGTGAACGTCTCGCTGGACACCACCGACCCGGCCCGGTTCCGCGAGATCACCCGCCGGGACCGGCACGCCGACGTGGTCGCGGGCCTCGCCGCCGCGGCCGAGGCGGGCCTGCTGCCGGTCAAGATGAACGCGGTACTGCTGCGGGGCCTCAACGACGACGAGCCCGTCGAGCTGCTGCGCTTCGCCCTCGAGCGGGGCTACGAGCTGCGCTTCATCGAGCAGATGCCGCTGGACGCCGGCCACACCTGGCGGCGCGAGGAGATGATCACCGGCGCCGAGATCCTGGCCCGGCTGCGCGCCGCGTTCGTCCTGCACCCCGACCCGCAGGCCCGCGGCGGCGCCCCCGCCGAGACCTGGGTCGTCGACGGGCACGCCGCGGTCGGTGGCGGCCCGGCCCGCGTCGGCGTCATCGCCAGCGTGTCCAGCCCCTTCTGCGGCGCCTGCGACCGCACCCGGCTCACCGCCGACGGGGCAGTGCGCTCGTGCCTGTTCGCCCAGGAGGAGACCGACCTGCGCGGGGCCCTGCGCGCCGGGGCGACCGACGAGGAGATCGCCGACCTGTGGCGCAAGGCGATGTGGGCGAAGCCGGCCGGGCACGGCATCGACGACCCCCGGTTCCTGCAGCCCGCCCGCCCGATGTCCGCGATCGGAGGCTGACTCTCAAGGTGCTGCTCGTGCGTTACTTCGCCGGGGCCCGCGCGGCCGCCGGCGTGTCCGAGGAGAAGCTCGAGGCGGCGACGCTGGGCGAGCTGGAGGCCGCGATCACCGCGGACCGCCCGCGCCTGTCCGACGTCCTCGCCGCCTGTTCCTTCCTGGTCGACGGCGTGTCCTGGCGCGACCGGGCGGCGGCCCTGCCGGCCTCCGCCACGATCGACGTGCTCCCGCCGTTCGCGGGCGGCTGAGCTGGTGATCTTCGCGTTACTGCCCGTCGTGCTCCTGGTCGTCGGGGCGCTGCACTGGTACCTCTGGAAGCGCCTCGTCAAGGACACCACCCGCACCCGTCGCGCCCGCCGGCTCGGCACGGCCCTGGCCGTCCTGCTGGCCCTGGTCATCCCGGCGACGCTGGCCCTGTCGCGGACGCTGCCCCACTCCCGGCAGGCGCTGGTCGCGTGGCCCGGCTTCCTGTGGCTCGCGCTCATGTTCTACCTGCTGGTGACCCTGCTGATCCTGGAGATTCCACGCCTGGCCCTGCGCCTGTGGAAACGCCCCGCCAGGGTGGTCGCCGCGGCCGTCGAGGTGGTCGAGGCACCGGCGGCGCCACAGGACGACATCTCCGAGTCCCGGCGGTTGCTGCTCGGCCGGTCACTCGCCGTCACCGCCGGGGTGCTCTCCGCCGGTGCCGTGGGGATCGGGGCGTCCCAGGCGCTCGGGGCGCCCAACCTCAAGCGGGTCCCGATCCGCCTGGCCAAGCTGCCGGCCGCCATGGACGGGTTCCGCATCGCGCTCGTCTCCGACATCCACCTCGGCCCGCTGCTCGGCCGCGCACACACCGAGCGGATCGTGCGGATGATCAACGGGGTGGAGGCCGACCTCGTGGCGATCGTCGGGGACCTCGTGGACGGCACCGTCGCCGAGCTCGGCCCGGCCGCCGAGCCGCTGCAGGACCTGCGGGCCAGGCACGGCAGCTTCTTCGTGACCGGCAACCACGAGTACTTCTCCGGCTACCGCGAGTGGGTGGACGAGGTGAACTCGCTCGGCGTGCGGGTCCTGCGCAACGAGCGGCTGGAGATCCAGGGCCTCGACCTCGCCGGGGTGAACGACGCCACCGGCGGTGGCTCCGGCGACGCCCCCGACTACGCCAAGGCGCTCGACGGCCGCGACGCCACCCGGCCCGTGGTGCTGCTCGCCCACCAGCCGGTCCAGGCGCACGAGGCGGCGAAGCGCGGCGTCGACCTGCAGCTGTCCGGGCACACGCACGGCGGTCAGATGGCGCCGTTCAACCTGCTCGTCGGGCTGCAGCAGCCGGTCGTGGCGGGCCTGGGCACGGTGGGCGGCACGCAGGTGTACGTCACCCGCGGTGCCGGCTTCTGGGGCCCACCGGTACGTTTCGGGGCACCCCCGGACATCTCGGTAGTGGAGCTGCACGGCGCGTAAGCGGCGCCGCCCCGGGCGCCTGTGATTGGATGCAGCGTGCCCTCGAACGCCGCTCCCCCAGAGACGTTCGTCGCCGACCTGCACATTCACTCGCGGTATTCCCGGGCGTGCAGTCGCGACCTCAGCATCGAGACGCTCACCTGGTGGGCGCGGCGCAAGGGCATCACGCTGCTCGGCACCGGGGACTTCACCCACCCCGCCTGGCACGACCACCTGCGCGAGGCGCTCGTGCCGGCCGAGCCGGGCCTGTACCGGCTGCACCCGGACCGCGAGGCCGACATCCTGCGCCGGCTGCCGGCCCGGCTGGCCACGGCGGAGCAGGCCGTGCGGTTCATGCTGTCGGTCGAGATCTCCACGATCTACAAGCGCGGTGACCGCACCCGCAAGGTCCACCACCTGATCTACCAGCCCGACTTCGAGGCCGCCGGGCGGTTCAACACCGCGCTGGGACGCATCGGCAACCTCGGCTCCGACGGCCGGCCGATCCTCGGGCTGGACTCCCGCGACCTGCTGGAGATCACCCTCGAGGCGAGCCCGGACGGGTTCCTGGTGCCCGCTCACATCTGGACGCCGTGGTTCTCGGCCCTGGGCTCGAAGTCGGGCTTCGATGCGATCGCCGACTGCTACGCCGACCTGGCCGAGCACATCTTCGCCGTGGAGACCGGCCTGTCCTCCGACCCGGAGATGAACTGGCGGGTGTCGTCGCTGGACCGCTACCGCCTGGTCTCCAACTCGGATGCGCACTCGGCGCCGGCGCTGGCCCGCGAGGCGACGGTACTGCGCGGCGAGCTGTCCTACACCGGCGTGCGCGACATGCTGCGCACCGGCGACGGGCTGGCCGGCACGCTGGAGTTCTTCCCCGAGGAGGGCAAGTACCACGCCGACGGGCACCGGGCGTGCGACGTCAACTGGCCGCCGGCCCGCACCCGGGAGGCCCAGGGGCGCTGCCCGGAGTGCGGCAAGCCGCTCACCGTGGGCGTCCTGCACCGCGTCGAGGAGCTGGCCGACCGGGCGGAGGGCTACGTGCCGGCCGGTGCCCCCACGGTCACCCACCTCATCCAGCTGCACGAGATCCTGGGCGAGATCAACGGCGTCGGGCCGAAGTCCAAGACGGTCGACGAGAAACTGGCCGGGCTCGTCGCCGAGCTCGGGCCGGAGCTGGCCATCCTGCGGGACGTGCCGGTCGAGGACGTGACCCGGGCCGGCGGGGAACTGGTCGGGGAGGCCATCGCGCGGCTGCGCCGCGGGCAGGTGCACCGCACGCCCGGCTACGACGGCGAGTACGGCGTGATCCGCCTGTTCGAGCCCTCCGAGCTGCGGGGGAGCGCGCAGGAGGACGTGCTGTTCGACGTACCGATGCCGGTTCTTCCCAAGCAGCGCAAAGTGGAAGCGGCCCCGAAGGCCCAGGCCAAGCGGCGCCGGCCGCAACCCGCGGAGCCCGCGCCGCCCCCGCCCCCGATCGCCCCGCCGCCGTCGCCGCACGAGCCCCTCGAACCGATGCTGGCCGGCATGGAGGAGGTCGGCACCGGGCTGCTCGACCGGCTCGACGCGCTGCAGCGGGTGGCCGCCTCCGCGCCCGGCGGGCCGCTGCTCATCGTGGCCGGCCCCGGCACCGGCAAGACCCGCACGCTCACGCACCGCGTCGCCTACCTGTGCGCCGAGCTCGGCGTCTACCCCGAGGAGTGCCTGGCCATCACGTTCACCCGGCGGGCCGCCGAGGAGCTGCGCGAGCGGCTGGAGGGGCTGCTCGGGCCGGTGACCGAGGCGGTGACGGTCTCCACGTTCCACGCGCTGGGCCTGTCGATCCTGCGGGAGCACGCGGCCGCGGTCGGGCTGACCCCGCAGTTCCGCATCGCCGAGGAGGCCGACCTGCTGGCCGCCCTCGAGCCGCTGCCGGAGCGCGAGGCCCGCAAGGCGCTCGTGGCGATGGAGCCGGCCACGAAGGAGTCGCTGGCCAAGGCGCTGCGGGCGCGCGACCTGGTGTCGCTGGACGAGCTGCTCACGCTCACCGTGCAGCTGCTGAGCGAGTCGCCCGCGCTGGTCGAGCGCTACCGGGCGCGCTGGCGGTGGATCTTCGTGGACGAGTACCAGGACGTCGACCCGGTGCAGTACGAGCTGCTGCGGCTGCTGTGCCCGGCGGGCGGCAACCTGTGCGCGATCGGCGACCCCGACCAGGCCATCTACGCCTTCCGCGGCGCCGAGGTCTCCTTCTTCCTGCGCTTCACGGCCGACTTCGCCACCCCCGAGGTCGACGCCCGGGTGGTCCGGCTGACCCGCAACTACCGCTCGTCGGCGCCGATCCTGGCCGCCGCGGTGCAGGCCATCGCCCCCACCACGCTGGTGCCCGGGCGGCGCCTCGACCCGGCCCGGCTCGACCTGGAGGCGCCGATGGTCGGGCTGTACCCCGCCGCCTCCGTCGCCGACGAGGCCGACTTCGTCGTGCGGACCGTCGACGAGCTGGTCGGCGGCCTCTCGCACCGCTCCCACGACAACCGGGTCGACTCCCGGGCCACGGTCGGGGCCATGTCGTTCTCCGACATCGCGGTGCTCTACCGCACCGACGGCCAGGCCGCCCCGATCGTCGACGCACTGTCGCGGGCCGGCGTGCCGGTGCAGAAGCGCTCGCACGACCGGCTGCTCGACCGTCCCGGCGTGGCCGCTATCGCCCGCGAGCTGCGCTACGCCGAGGGCCTCGGCGGCTCGATCGCGGCCCGGGTGCGCCTGGCCGGTCAGGTCGTGGCCGGCCGCTGCGGCCAGCTGGACAGCGCCCTGATCGGGCTGAGCGAGGCCGACGTGTGGAACGCGGTCGACCTGATGACCCCGCCCGCGCTGCGGGCCGGCGCCGACCTCGACGAGTTCCTCGGCGCGCTGGCCACCGGCGCGGAGGTCGACGGCTGGGACCCGCGGGCCGACCGGGTCAACCTGCTCACCCTGCACGCCTCGAAGGGCCTCGAGTTCCCGGTCGTGTTCCTGGTCGGCGTCGAGGACGGGCTGCTGCCGCTGCGCGCCCACGCCGGCGCCCGGCCGTCCGAGGACGATGTCGCCGAGGAGCGCCGGCTGTTCTTCGTCGGCCTCACCCGGGCCCAGGACCGGCTCTTCGTCTCACACAGCCGCAGCCGCTTCCGGCACGGCTCCGAGCGGGAGATGGCACCCTCGCCGTTCATCGCCGCGATCGACGCCGGCCTGCTGGAGCGGCGCGGCGCGGCGGCCCCGCGCAAGCCCAAGGACCGGCAGCTCCGGCTGATCTGACGGCTGTGGCGAAGCCGGACTGGCGCGGATCCGTGAGTTCACGGCGGCCCGGGTGGCGCTACCGTGGCTGCATCGACGCGGATAGGCTCACGACGCCGACCACCGGCCGAGGACCAGGAGGACATCATGTCGGGTTACGGACCGCCGGGCGGCCCGAACCGGGGTCAACCTCAGGACCCATGGCAGCAGGGTGGCGGGGGCGGGGGCGGTCAGCATGACCCCTACGGCCAGCCGTCGTGGGGCGAGCCTGAGCCGTATCCGGGCTCGGGTGCCGGCGGTTACGGCGGCCAGGGGGGCTACGGCAACCAGGGTTACGGGAACCAGGGACAAGGCGGCCAGGGCCAAGGCAACCAGGGGTACGGCAACCAGGGCTATGGCAACCAGGGCGGCTACCCCGGCCAGGGGTACGACGACCGGCAGGGCTACGGCGACGACCGCACCTACCAGCAGCAGGGTGGCTACCGCCCGTACGACGACGAGCCGCCGGGCTACAACGATGGCCCCCCGCAGTGGCTCCCATCGCAGCCGGAGCGGAAGAAGCGCTCCGGCGGCGCCACGGTCCTGGTCGGCCTGCTCGTGCTGCTCCTGCTCGGCGGCGTCGGGGCCGGCGCCTGGTACATGCTGAAGGGCAACAAGACGGACGACACGACCGCCTCGCCGGGCGGCACCTCCTCGTCGGCCCCCGCGAACACCAGCGCCGCGCCCAGCGCCAAGTCCTCGGGCGGCGCGGCGCCCAGCGGCAACCCGTCGGGCAAGGCGAGCGGCGGCGGCGTCCAAGCCGGCGACGCGGCCAACGCCGCCGTCGGCGACTGCCTGAAGAACGTGGGCAACAACGACAAGCCGGTCATGCAGAAGACGCAGTGTGCGGCCGGGACGTACGAGGTGCTCAAGAAGATCCAGGGCACCACGGACAAGAACAAGTGCGAGGGCACGCCCGGTTACTCGCACAACTACTACTTCGACAGCCAGGTCGACGCGCAGGACTTCGTGCTCTGCCTGAAGATGCGCAGTTAACCCGGGCTCGGGAAAAGGGGAGGGGCCGTCGGCCGCTCCCCTTTTTTCAGCTGATCCGCCGGGGCTGGCGGACCAGGCCGCCCTCGCACCAGTCGTGGTACTCGAAGAGCTCCGGCCGGGCCAGCAGCATCCGGGCGTTGTGCGCCCAGGTGGTCAGCAGCTCGTCGCCGTTGCCCTCGGCCTGCTCCACGAACTTCTTCAGCCGCCGCTTCGGGTGGGCCCGGAAGTGCGTGCGGATCCCGTCCGCCGCGTAGATGTAGAGGCAGTGCAGCGCGAAGCGGCGAGCCGGGCAGGCCGGGTCCATCGCCAGCTCGAACAGCGTGCCGATCAGCCGGTCGCCGGCGACCAGCAGGTCCCAGTCCGGGGGCATCGTCTGCAGCAAGGAGGCGTCGGGGTGGTAGGCCCACGCGCGCAGCTCCGCCGCGGTAGGGTCGACCGGGTTCGCGAATCCTCGGAATCCCGCCTGTGTCACGCTCACCATCAGCTCCCGTGGCCAGCGGGTGATCACGAGCGATGCCGCCACATCGCCATGGTCCTCGTTTCGGCGACAACTTAGCCCGCCACCAGGGGGCATGGGAAGAGGGCAAGCGGCTCATTACTCTCAGTAAACGCCAATAAAAGCGGGTGATTCGCCCGAAAGAGGGCGCGGAAACGCAGGATGTCAATGCATCCCGATGGGGTCTACAGTGTCGTCGTGAGCACGGACCGTCCGGACATGCGGATCTCCGACGCCGAGCGGGAGCTCGTGGTCGCTCAGCTCAACACGGCGGTCTCCGAGGGCCGGCTCACCCTCGCGGAGTTCGAGGAGCGCGTGGACGGCGTGCTGCGCTCTCGCACCTACGGCGAGATCGAGCCCTACGTCGGCGACCTGCCGCTGAAGGGCCCGACAGCGGTCCCCGAGCAGATGGAGATCCGCAACCAGGCCTCCAGCCTCAAGCGCCAGGGTCGCTGGACCGTGCCCCGCCGGCTGCTGATCAGCACCCGGGCCGGCAACGTGAAGCTCGACTTCACCGAGGCCGTGTTCACCACCTCGGTGGTGGAGGTGCGGCTGCAGGCCCGCTCCAGCTCGATCGAGCTGGTGCTGCCGCGCGGCGCCACGGCCGACATCGACAGCATCGCCCCGCACGCGAGCTCGCTGAAGCAGAAGGTCCCGGCCGCCTACGACGCCGCACCCGGGCAGGGCGTGGTGTTCCGGATCGGCGGCGAGGTGCGCAGCAGCAGCGTGCGGGTGCGCTACCAGCGGCGGTTCTGGCGGTGGCGGTGGTAGGAGCGCCGGTCCCGCGGCGACTGCGCCGCCCGGCCCTCGCCGTCGCGCTGGCCGCCGCCTTGCTGGCCACGCTGACCGCCGGCTCGTGCGCCCCGGCATCCTCCGCCCAGCCCCAGCAGACGCCCCACGACGACGTCTCCTACGAGGACATCCCGACCGTCAACCCCTCCGACGACCCGCACAACCGCGAGAACGTCCTGCCGGTCCCGAAGGGCACCTCGCCCCGCGGCGTCGAGTTCGCCGATCCGGACACCGGCTACGCCCTCTTCACCTCCTGCGTGGCCGGGCAGGCCTGCGTGGTCGGGCTGGCCCTGACGCTCGACGGCGGGGGCAGCTGGGTCGCCCGCGACCTGCCCTTCAACGACGCGATCGACGTCGACATGCACGTCGGCCGGGGCAACGTGCTGATCATCAAGGCCGCGCCCGACGGCTACTACGTCTCCCGGGACACCGGCCGCACCTTCGACAAGCGCCCGCTGACCCCGCCGCCGGCCGAGCTCCAGCTGGCCGAGCCGCAGTACTCGGTCGGCTGCCAGGACCTCGCGGCCAGCGGCTGCCCGGATGTCCAGCCCTGGGTGATCGGCGACGACGGCACGCGCCGGTCGCTGCCGTCGCGGCCGTCGGGCGTGCACCGGTTCACCGGCCTGACCGCCGCGGCCGACGGCACGCTGTGGCTGACCGCGCAGGCCGACGCGATCGCCTCCCCGGAGCCGGGCGCGACGATCAGCGTGTGGTCCAGCGCCGACCACGGCAAGACCTGGCAGCCGCAGGGCACCGCGCACGCCATCGACCCGACGACGACCGTCCGCCCCGTGGTGCGCCCCGACGGCGGCGACGTGTGGCTGGTCGGCGCGCGCTTCGCCGCCCGCCGCCAGCCCGGCTCGAGCAGCTGGGTCGAGGCCACCGCGATGCGCGAGGTGGCCGAGGTGTTCAGCGCCGAGGTGCTGCCCGGCGGCGCGGTGCTGATCGCCAGCAACCAGGGTGTGTGGACCGTCGACACCGGCCAGCGCGTCCGCGACCCCGGCGCGCGGCTGATCTTCCGGCTCCGGCGCCTGGACGCCACGACGATCCTCGGCTACCCCGCCCAGCAGTCCGGCGACGTCTGGCTGTGCACCGTGCACGACAAATCGTGCGAATGGACACACGTTGCGGTAAGCGCGCGGTGACGACGAGCGAAACCTAGGTTGAGTGGAATAGACTCAAGTTCGGTGGTGTCGTACCTGCCGTAGGACGCGCACTGGAACGAGGAGTCGATGAACGCCGAACGCCTGACCACCAAGAGTCGCGAGGTCATCAAGGCCGCCGTGGACGCAGCGAGCCAGCGCGGACACGCGACCGTCGAATCCTGGCACCTGCTACTGGCGCTGCTGGACACCGGCGGCTCGACCGCGACCGGCCTGCTGCGCGCGGTGGGGGCCAACGCCGCCGACGTGCGCCGCGCCGCGCTGCACGCCGTCGAGAAGCTGCCCAGCGCCCGCGGCTCGAGCGTGGTGGAGCCCAACGTCGCTCGCGAGTTCGCCAACGCGATCGCGGCCGCCGAGCAGATCGCCCGGCCCCTCGGCGACGAGTACACCTCGACCGAGCACCTGCTGGCCGGCCTCGCCCGGGTCGGCGGGGCGGTCGCCACGCTGCTGAAGGACGCCGGCGCGACCGAGCAGACCCTGGTCGCGGCCTTCCCGCAGGTGCGCGGCGGCGACCGCAAGGTGACCACGGCCGACCCGGAGCAGACCTTCCAGGCGCTGGAGAAGTACGGCGTCGACCTGACCCAGGCCGCCCGCGACGGCAAGATCGACCCGGTGATCGGCCGCGACGCCGAGATCCGCCGGGTGATTCAGGTGCTTTCCCGCCGTACCAAGAACAATCCGGTCCTGATCGGTGAGCCCGGCGTCGGCAAGACCGCGATCGTCGAGGGCCTGGCCCAGCGGATCGTGGCCGGCGACGTGCCCGAGTCCCTGCGGGACAAGCGGCTGGTCAGCCTCGACCTGGGGGCCATGGTGGCCGGCGCGCAGTATCGCGGCCAGTTCGAGGAGCGCCTCAAGTCCGTCCTGGAGGAGATCAAGGGCTCCAACGGGCAGGTCATCACCTTCCTCGACGAGCTGCACACCATCGTGGGCGCCGGCAAGGGCGAGGGCTCGATGGACGCCGGCAACATGCTCAAGCCGATGCTGGCCCGCGGCGAGCTGCGGATGGTCGGCGCGACCACGCTGGACGAATACCGCGAGCACATCGAGAAGGACCCCGCCCTGGAGCGGCGCTTCCAGCCCGTGGTCGTCGGCGAACCGTCCACCGAGGACACCATCGGCATCCTGCGCGGCCTGAAGGAGCGCTACGAGGTGCACCACGGCGTGCGGATCACCGACGCCGCGCTGGTCGCCGCCGCGACGCTGTCCGACCGGTACATCACCGACCGGTTCCTGCCCGACAAGGCCATCGACCTGGTCGACGAGGCCGCGTCCCGGCTGCGCATGGAGATCGACTCCCGGCCGACCGAGGTCGACGAGGTCGAGCGCAACGTGCGCCGGCTCGAGATCGAGGAGATGGCGCTGGCCAAGGAGCCCGACGCCGCCTCGGCCGAGCGGCTGCAGCGGCTGCGGGCCGAGCTCGCCGACCGGCGCGAGCAGCTCACCGCCCTCACCGATCGCTGGCAGAACGAGAAGCAGCACATCCAGAAGATCTCCAACACCAAGGAGCAGCTGGAGACGCTGCGCGGCGAGGCCGAGCGGGCCGAGCGCGACGGCGACCTGGCCCGGGCCTCCGAGCTGCGCTACGGCGTGATTCCCCAGCTGCAGCACGAGCTGACCCAGGCCGAGGCCGAGCTCACCGCCCTGCAGTCCTCCGGCGCGATGCTGAAGGAGGAGGTCTCCGCCGACGACATCGCGGCCGTGGTCGCGTCCTGGACCGGCATCCCGGCCGGCCGGCTCATGGAGGGCGAGACCGCGAAGCTGCTGCGCATGGAGGACTCCCTGCGCAGCCGGGTGGTCGGCCAGGAGAAGGCGATCCAGGCGGTCTCCGACGCGGTGCGCCGCGCGCGGGCCGGCATCGCCGACCCGGACCGCCCGACCGGCAGCTTCCTGTTCCTCGGCCCGACCGGCGTCGGCAAGACCGAGCTGGCCAAGGCGCTGGCCGAGTTCCTGTTCGACGACCAGCGCGCGATGGTCCGCATCGACATGAGTGAGTACGGCGAGAAGCACACCGTCGCCCGGCTGGTCGGCGCCCCGCCCGGCTACGTCGGCTACGAGGAGGGCGGCCAGCTCACCGAGGCGGTGCGCCGGCGGCCGTACACGGTCGTGCTGCTCGACGAGGTCGAGAAGGCCCACCCCGACGTGTTCGACATCCTGCTGGCCGTGCTCGACGACGGCCGGCTCACCGACGGGCAGGGCCGCACGGTCGACTTCCGCAACGCGATCCTCATCCTGACGTCGAACCTCGGCTCGGAGGTGCTGGCCGACGACCCGACGCTCAACGCCGAGCAGCGCCACGACGCGGTGATCGCCGCCGTGCGGGGCCACTTCAAGCCGGAGTTCGTGAACCGGCTCGACGACATGGTGGTGTTCGACGCATTGTCGCAAGCGGATCTGCGTGCGATCGTAGAGATCCAGCTCAATGTGTTGAGCCGGAGGCTGGCCGAGCGCCGGCTCACGCTCGAGGTGTCCGACCAGGCGCGTGACTGGCTTGCCAGTCTTGGGTATGACTCCGTCTACGGTGCCCGACCCCTGCGCCGCCTGGTGCAGACGTCGATCGGTGACCAGCTCGCGCGAGCGCTGCTGGCCGGCGAGATCCGTGACGGCGACCGTGTCGTGGTCGACCTGTCCGACGACAAGAAGGCGCTCACGGTGACCGCCGGGTAAGTGCAGTCCGCGAAGGGGTACGGCAGATGCTCTGGAAGAAGCAACGGTTCGACGACGAGCTGCGTCAGCTCGCCGACGCCGACACGCTCGCGTTCGGCGGGGTCGGCATCGCCGGGACCCTCCTGCCCGCCACCAAGGCGTATTTCGCCGTCGAGGAGGGCCTGCGCCAGCACGGGGACGAGCTGCGTCCCCGGCTGGAGGCCCTCCTCGACCGGGCCACCCCGGCCGGCCGGGTCTACGCCGCCGAGCTGCTCACGCACACCGACGCGGCGGCCGGGCGGGCCGCCTGGCTGCGGCTGGAGGACTCACACGCCGAGGTGAAGACGTTCAACGGCTGCATCATGGGCAGCACGACGGTGGGGCGCTACGCGGCGGAGCGGCTGCGCGATTAGATTTTGAGCCTGCGCCATTCGCGTCGCGTCGATACGGTGGGGCCCATGTCATTCGCCGTTCCAGCCGGGGCCCCACGCGCCCGGCCGTCCACCGTCAGCCTCGCCGTGGTGCTGCTGTTCGCGGCCGCGGCGATCGAAGTCATCAGCGTGATCCTTTCGCTGCTGTACGCCCAGAAGATCGCGGACGCCACGAAGCAGATCTACGACCGGGCCGGCATGCAGTCCAGCAACGCCGGCCTGACGATCGGGACGACCATCGAGGTGGTCGTCGGCTTCATCATCGTCGCGATCCTGGTGCTGCTCGGCTTCTTCGTCGGCCGCGGCAGCCAGGTGGCCCGGATCCTCACGTGGGTCTTCGGCGGCATCGCGTTCTGCTGCAGCCTCTTCGCGGTCGGCTCGACCCTGTTCACCCAGACGTTCTGGGACCAGGCCCGCAAGACCAACGCGAACCTGCCCACCTATGCCGAGTACGAGCGGATCGTCTACGCGCAGGTCCCCGGCTGGTACCGCCCGGTGACCACGGTGCTGGGCATCCTGCTGATCATCGCCATCCTGCTGCCGATCATCCTGCTGGCGCTGCCGGCCTCGCACCCGTACTTCCGCAAGCAGCAGGCCGAGTGGGAGCCCCCGGCTCCCGGCTCGGGGCCCGGCTTCGGTGGTGGGTACCAGGGCCCGCAGCCGGGTCAGCCCGGCTTCGGACCGCCACCACAGTAAGTTGACCGCCCTTGTCACCGGGGCGACCGCGGGCATCGGCGCCGCGTTCGCCCGCGAGCTTGCCGCCGCGGGCCACCGGCGGATCCGGCTGGCCCCCGGCGGGGACCGCCACCCCGCCCAGGCCGCCGAGCAGCCCGTCCCCCACGCGCCCCAACACCCCCACCACCCCACCCCGCCCCCCAGCGAC
>NZ_JBFAZW010000175.1:0-15022 GCF_040682015.1 Dactylosporangium sp. NPDC051485 | reverse complement strand
GTCGCCGCAGGCGGGCACTCGCTGCTCGTCGCGCAGCTGTGCGTCGCCCTCAGTGAGGAGCTCAGCGTCGAGGTCCCCTACGTCCTGGTCGCCACCGCCTCCTTGCACCGGCCGCACACGGGCCGGCCGGTCGGGTCCGCCGGCACCCGGTTGCGCTGCCCGCACTGCACGCAGGCCACGATCCGCGAAGTCATGCCCTCTACGACGCCGTGCCGTCCCGGCGCATTCCCGCCCGGCTCACCGCCGCCCGCTCACGGTGTGGAGGCCTGATGCGGGCGGCCCGGGCCGACGCCGAGCGCGACCGAGCGGCGGGCGATGGCGGCGCTCAGCGCGCTCGCGATCCCCGGCGGCTGGCCGAGCGAGCGCAGCCGGGTCAGCTCACGCAGCGCCGGGATGGTCGTGAAGCGTTCCAGCGCGTACACGCAGGCGTGCGCGACGGCCTGGCTGCGCGGCCCGTGGCCGGGGACCTTCTCGCCGGCGTACTGCGCGAGCCGCCCCACCACCGCAACGTCGTCCGGGTGCGGCGGGGTCACGGCGAGCAGGTACAGCAGCCCCCGCAGCGCCCGGGCGTTGTGCGGGTCGGGCACCCGGTTCGGGTCCCGCCCGCCGTCGCGGCGCAGCTCGATCGTCCGCGGTGCCGGCACGAGCCCCAGCCACCGCCGGATCAGCGCCCGGCACTGCTCGCCGCCGAGTTCGGCGACGAGGTCCGCCCCGCGCCGGGCCCACCGCGGGGCGGGCCGCGCACCGCTCGCCGCGAGGGCGTGGGCGAGCAGGTCACCCGACGGTGCCTCGGCGGCCGCCGCCTCCGCCCACGGCTCGCCGACGTTGAGCGACCCGGCCTCCCCGTCCAGCCAGGGCCGGATGGGCGCGCACCGCGCGGCCGGGGGGTGCTTGGCGTACTCGATGGCGGTGCGCCGCATGACGGCGACGAGCGCGGCGGGCGCTCCCCCGGCCTCCCGCTGGGCCACGTCGGCCAGCACGGCGAGCACCCGCGGCGGGCAGGTCTCGCTCGCGGTGGCGACGCCGATGAGGTGCCGCCCCGCCCGCCAGGACAGCGCGTCGGCCGCGATGTTGTCGGCCACCTGTACGAGCAGCGGCCCGTCCGCGCCACGCTCGATGAGGCGGAGGATGAGCGCGTGGCGGCGCGCCCCGGGCAGGGCCTGCACGTCCTCGTCCACCAGCCCGAGCCGCACCACCTCGTCGGCGAGGGCGTCGTCGTCCGCGGCCGCGATCAGCTCCCGGACGCGTGCGAGACGCTCCCCTGACACATCCCGCGACAGCACCGGCTGGTCGAGCATGGCGGACAGCATAGACCGCCCCGCGCGCGCCGCGCCGCGGTGTCGTCACGACCCGAACGACCCGGCCCATGCACGGCACCCCGCGCCCTCGCAGACGCCGGGCCGCGGGGGGGGTCGGTCGGCGGTCGTCCACAGAGGACACCGGTCCAGTCGCCGCGGGCGAAGAACCCTGGCACCGCGAACACCGGCGGCCTGACACGCACGGGAAGATTCGCACATACGATCGAATTTTCCGGTATCGTACCCGCATGACCAGTCCGCGGCAGCAGAGCATCCTGGCGGTGATCCGCGAGTCGATCGAGCAGCGCGGATATCCGCCGACCGTGCGCGAGATCGGGGCGGCCGTCGGGCTCGGCTCGCCCTCGTCGGTGGCGCACCACCTCAAGGCGATGGAGCGGGCCGGGCTGCTGCGCCGCGACGCGCACGCGCCGCGGGCCGTCGACATCCGCGGGCCCTACGCCGGGCTCGCCGCCGGGGCCGACCCGGGAGTGCCGGTGCCGCTCGTCGGCACGATCGCCGCCGGTGGGCCGATCCTCGCCGAGCAGACGGCCGACGACGAGCTGACGCTGCCGAGCACCCTCGTGGGGCACGGCACGCTCTTCGCGCTGCACGTCAAGGGCGACTCGATGGTCGAGGCGGCGATCTGCGACGGCGACATCGTCGTGGTGCGCCAGCAGGAAGTCGCGGAGAACGGTGACATCGTGGCCGCACTGCTGGACGGCGAGGCGACGGTGAAGGCGTACCGGCTGCGCGACGGGCACGTGGAGCTGGTGCCGCGCAATCCGCAGTATCAGGTGATCCCCGGCGACGGCGCCACGATCCTCGGCAAGGTGGTGTGCGTGCTGCGCCGGATGTAGACCCGGGCGGCGCGCGCCGGTGGTGCGCACCCGAACGGCAAGGGAGCACCACGATGCGCCGCGCCGCTGCCGGTCCTGCCCGCGAACGGGAACGCCGCCGGCCTGCCCACCCCGGCCAGCACCGGGACGACCCGGACCGCATCACCGTCGACGCCGTCCAGCAGTCCGCCCCCGGCCGGAGTCGGCGCGGACGCCGCCGGCGGCGAGCAGCGGGTCCAGGAGCCTGGAGGCCACCAGCCGCCGCGGTTCCATCGCCGATGCCGGCCGCCAAGGGGCCGGCACAGGCCCGTCAGGTGCCGGCGGTGAACACAGTCCACCTTCCGAAGGTGCGTGAAAACCTTTTCGGGCATGATGACGGCGGGATGTATCCCCGTCAACGCTGTGACAGTGGTGGCGGGCTTCGGCTAGGCTCTGCCGAAAATTTTCGTGCGGGAAAATTTTCGAGAGGATGGTCCGGTGGCGAGGAAGCACGGGCAGGTCACCCTCACCGACGTGGCCAAACTGGCCGGAGTGTCGATCGCGACGGCGTCGAAGGCCCTGAACTCCCGCGACGAGGTGGCACCGGCCACCCGCCTGCGCGTCCAGCAGGCCGCCGAGGAACTCTCCTTCCAGCCCAACATCCTGGCCCGCGGCCTGATCTCGGGCCACACCCGCACGGTCGGGCTGCTCACCGACGAGCTGTCGGCCGCCCGCTGCGCCATCCCGGTGCTGCTCGGCGCCGAGAACGCCCTGGGCAACGAACAGATGAGCGTGCTGCTGTGCGACGCCCGCGGCGACGCGATCCGCCGCCGCCACTACATCCGCACCCTGCTGGCCCGGCAGGTCGACGGCTTCATCATCCTCGGCGACGCCAACGACGTGCGCCCGTCGCTGACCCGCGACATCCCGGTCCCGGTCGTCTACGCCTACTGCGAGTCCGACGACCCGGCCGACCTGTCGGTGATCGCCGACGACGCCGGTGGCGCCCGCCTGGCCGCCGAGCACCTCGTCGGCCTGGGCCGCCGCCGCATCGCCCACATCACCGGCAACCCCGGCTACCGCGCCGCGCGGGACCGGGCGGCGGCGCTGCGGGAGGTCCTCGACACCGCCGGCCTGCCCCTGCTCGGCGAGGCGATGTTCGGCGAGTGGTCGCAGCGCTGGGGCCGTCACGCCACGGCCCGGCTGCTGGCCGCCCACCCCGACGTCGACGCGATCTTCTGCGGCAACGACCAGATCGCCGGCGGCGCGGCCGAGGCGCTGCGGGAGTCGGGCCGCGCCGTGCCCGGCGACGTGGCCCTGGTCGGCTACGACAACTGGGAGGTCTTCGCCACCGAGTGCCGGCCGCCGCTGACCACGGTCGACCCGAACCTGGAGCAGCTGGGCGCGACCGCCGTCCAGCACCTGTTCGCGCTCCTGGGCGGCAACGCAGACTCCGGCGTGATCCGCCAGCCCGGCCGCCTGGTCGTGCGCGAGTCGACCGTGCCGTGACCCGCCGGTGCCGCCAACTCAGGTCGAGGACGGACGCGGGGTGCCGGCGATCCAGCCGAGGCGCTCGGCCCGCACGACCAGGTCGGTGCGGTGCAGTACCGAGGCGGGGTGGCGCTCGTCGAGCAGCGCGTCGAGGGCGTCCAGGTCGCCGGCGTCCAGGTCGTCCGCGAGGCCCTGGCGGGTGCGGGCGAAGGAGGCGTGGGCGTAGCGCCCGGCCGCGGCCGGCGGCGCGGTCAGCTCGGCGGTGAACCGGCGCTCGGCCCGGATCTCGAGCCCGGCCGCGGCGAGGGTGGCCGGCCAGTCGCCGCCGAGGTGCGGCATGTCGGCGGCCCGGCGCCGGGCCATGATCCCGGCCAGGCGCCGCTCCAGGCCGGGGCGGCCCACGCCCTGGTCCTCGGGCAGGAAGCTCGGGAACGTGTCGAGCTCGAACAGGGCGAACACCCCGCCACCGCGCAACGCCCCCTTGGCGGCCCGCAGCACGGCGACCGGGTCGGCCATGTGGTGCATCGAGTTGGCCGCCCACACCAGGTCGGCCGGACCCGCCTCGGCCGGCCAGCCGTTGTCGAGGTCGGCGGCGACGGTGCGCACGCGGTCCGCCAGTCCCCGCCGGGCCGCGTGCCCGGCCAGGCGGTGCAGCATCTGCGGGGACCCGTCGACGGCCACGGCGGTGGCCGCGGGGAACCGGGTGAGCAGCCGCACGGTGCCGGACCCGGTGCCGGCGCCCAGGTCGACGATCCGCTCCGGGTCGCCGGCGTGCTCGCCGACCCAGGCGACGATGCCGGCGTGGAACTCGCCGAGGACCTCCGCGTCGAGATCCAGCAGGTCGGCGAGGTCGTCGCCGTGATGGTGGTGCTCGTGGTGGGTGTGCATGCCGCCAACTGTAGGCAATCTTGCGGTGACCGCATAGTATCTTGCGTATGACGCAAGAGGATGGGGAGCTCGACGCGCTGGTCCGCAAGCGCATCCGCGGCCTGCGGGCGGCCCTCGGCATGTCGCTGGACGACCTGGCGGCCGCCTGCTACATCAGCCCGTCGACGCTGAGCCGGATCGAGACCGGGCACCGGCGGATCAGCCTCGACCAGCTCACCGCCATCGCCCGGGCGCTCGGCACCACCCTCGACGCCCTCGTCGAGTCCGCCGACGCCGACGTGGTGATCCGGCCCCGGCACGAGCCCGCGCGCGGCGTGACCACGTGGACGCTGCGCCACGAGGCCGGCCCGGGCGGCACCACGGTGGCGAAGATGCGCATCGAGCGGCCGGTGCCGGGCCCGGACGACCTGCGCGCCCACCCCGGCTGGGAGTGGTTCACGGTGCTGTCCGGCACGATCGCGCTGCGGCTCGGCGAGCGGCTCATCCTCGTCGAGGCCGGCGAGGCCGCCGAGTTCTCCACCATGGTCCCGCACGCATTCGGCGCCCACGGCGGCCCCGCCGAGGTGCTCGGCATCTTCGACCACGACGGCCGGCGCACCCACCTGCGCCGGCTGCCGGAGTAGCTCAGATCGCGTCCCAGGGGATCTCCGCCTCGGCGGCGGCCAGCATCGACATCAGGTCCGGGTCCGGCGCGTACGACACGTCGTCGACCCGGCCGACCGGCGTGATGCCGATCGAGTTGCACGCGAACGCGGAGCGGAACGACGGCAGGTCGCCCAGCAGCACCGGCGCCCGGCGGGACGGCAGCCGCGGGGCGAGCAGCAGCATGGCGATGCCGGCCAGGTGCGGGGCGGTCGGCCAGGTCACCGCCGCGCCGTCGAAGAAGCCGATGTTGGCGGCCGACGTCTCCTCGATCGCGCCGGTGTGGTCGGTGAGCAGGGCGTCGTCGAAGCCCTCGGCGACCGCGCGGCGGCGGTGGTACCCCTGGCCGAAGCCGCCCACATGCTTCAGGTGCGCGGCCGGCCGCTCGTAGCGCACCGAGCGCAGGGCCAGGGGCCCGGCGGGCAGCACCGACGGCGGGCGGACCACGACCATGACCATGAGGTCGTCCGGGTGGTACACGTACACGCGCACCGCACAGTCCGGCACCCCCCGGATCGCGTGGCGGATCCGCGCCCGCACCAGCGCCGGGTCGAGGTCCGCGGCGAACAGCTCCCGGGCCGTCGCCGACAGCCGGGACAGGTGCAGGTCCAGGCCGCGGACCCGGCCGCCGCGGACCTGCATGGCGGTGAAGTGGCCGTCGCCGGACAGCAACGGGACGTACAGCTGCCCGATCTCAGGCTCCCGGCCGTCGATCTCAACCCGCAACGGTGCGCTTATCACGCTCACCCACCATAGTGGCGGCGCACTCTGACAGGTTCAGCCGGGGCAGCATCCGGGTACCGATCTTCACCAGCGGGCTGCCGGCCAGCGTCGCCGGGGCGGGCGTGCCGGCGGGCACCCGCTCCTCCCACGTCGACTCCTCGATCGCCCGCAGCGCCGGGACGAGGAACCCGACGCCGCCGACCAGCAGCACCCGGGCCGCCGCGGGGTCGATCTCGGCCGCCTCGCCGAGCAGGGCCGGGAGGTCGACCAGCGGCACCGACGAGCGGTGCAGGGTGAACACGCCGCGCATCGCGCCGCCGCCGGCGAACGGGATGACGTCGCCGGGGTGCGGCACGATCTCCTCGATCTGGGTCAGCGGCGTGGCGACCTCCGGCCCGGCCAGGTACGTCAGGTACGTGCGGACCCGCGGCTCGATGACCCGCCCCTCCCCCGGCCCCGGCTCCTCCCGCGCCGCCTCGCGCCGGGCCGGCTGGCCGCCCCCGCGCACCGGCGTGCCCAGCGCCGCGAGGGTGCCCAGCTCCTCCTCGGCCCGCAGCCCGGCGCCGTCGAGCACGAGGTACGAGCCGCCGGCCTGCCCGGGCAGGATGCCGGCCGCGAACGCCGGCGGCGGCACGCCGAAGCCCGGCATCGCCAGCACGTCGCCCCGCGCCACCGGCACGATCGCCACCACCTCGGTCACCGCGAACGTCAGCAGCCCCCGCGGGTAGGCCAGCGCCACGCCCCGCTTGACGTCGATCGGCGCCAGGCCGCCCAGCCCCAGCACGGCGAGCGTGTCGACGGCCGGCACGAAGCGCTCGCCGAGCTCGATGACGCCGTGGATGACGCCGCCGTCGATCGGCGAGGACTTCAGCACCAGCTCCGGCACCACCGAGTGGATGTGCGACACGTCCACGCACAGGCCGATCTCCCCGGCCCGCAGCAGCATCATGCTGCACCCGGTCGCGGCCGTGCCCCGCTCCTGGGCGGCCGCCATCGCGGCGCTCGGCCCGCCGGCGTCGGCCGCGAGGACCATGCCGGGCAGGCGGCGGATCGCGGCGCAGTCCAGCACGCACACCACCGCCCCGTCCTCGGGCCGCTCGAAGGTGCGCGCGAACAGCGGCGGCAGCCCGCTGTTGACCGTCATGCCCAGCTCCGCCTCCGGGGCCACGTCGACCACCCCGCGCACGGCGTCGGCGAGCAACCCGAAGACCGAGCCGTCGTAGGTGACGATGACGACCACGTCCCGGCGGGCCGGGGAGTCCAGGCCCAGCAGCTGGCGCAGGTCGACCACCGGGATCACCTGGTGGCGCAGGCTCACCGCGCCGGCCAGGCCCGGGGCCGCGGCCAGCAGCGGCACGAAGGACGCCGGGCACGGGATCACCTCGCGCAGCTCCGACAGGGGCAGCGCCACGTGCACGTCGGCGACGGTGAAGACGCCGTACAGCACCGCGCTCATCCGGCCCGGCCGGGATCCGCGCCGACGAGGTCGCCGATGAGCGCGTTCACCGTCCGCGACGCCTCCTGCTGCGCCTGCGTCTGGGTGACGATGTGGTGGATCGACTCGGCGGTCTTGCCGACGCTGCGCAGGATCACCTCGAACGCGTCCTGGGCCCGCTGCGCCACCTGCGAACCCTGGTTGATCCGGGTCGCCGACTCCTGGATGAGCCGGCTGATCTCCCGGGCCGAGTCCGACGAGCGCTCCGCGAGCTTGCGCACCTCCCCCGCCACCACCGAGAACCCGACGCCGTGCTCGCCGGCCCGGGCCGCCTCGATCGAGGCGTTGAACGCCAGCAGGTTCGTCTGCGAGGCGATCTCCCCGATCACCTGCACGATCCCGGCGATCTGCTCCGAGGAGCGCTCCATGAGCTCGATCGCCTCGATGGACTTGCGCAGCTCCTCGAAGCCGCGCTGGGCGTTCGTCTGCGTCTGCCCGGCCAGCTCGCTGGCCTGCCCGGCGTTGCCGACGATGGTGGCGATGGAGACGGACAGCTCGTCGATCGCCCGGCCCATCTCCCGGCTCTTCACGCTCAGCCGCTGTTCCAGGTTCACCTGCTCGGTCACGTCGGTGGCGAACTTGATGACCTTCATCGGGTTGCCCTTGAGGTCGAAGATCGGGTTGTACTGCGCCTGCAGGTACACGTCGCGGCCGAACTTGCCGAGGCGGTGGAACCGGCCGGTGAGGATCTCCCCGCGGCCCAGCCGGAGCCAGAAGTCGCGGTACTCCGGCGAGGTGATGTACTCCTGCGAGCAGAACATGCTGTGGTGCTGGGCCACGATCTCCCGCAGCGAGTAGCCCATCGTGCGCAGGAAGTTGTCGTTGGCCGTCAGCACGTTGCCCTCGAGGTCGAACTCGATGACCGCCTGCCCCCGGTTGATCGCCGCCACCTTGCCCTCGAACTCCGCCTGCCGCAGCTTGCTCTGCGTCACGTCCGCGGCGAACTTCACGATCTTGTACGGCTTGCCGTCGAGGTTCAGGATCGGGTTGTACGTCGCCTGGATCCACACCTCGCGGCCGTCCTTGCCGATCCGCTTGTACTCCCCGGCGTCGAACTCGCCGCGCCGCAGCCGCTCCCAGAAGTCCTCGTACTGCTCCGACGCCGCCTCCTGCGGGTCGACGAACATCCGGTGCGGCCGGCCCCGCACGTCGTCCGGGCCGTAGCCCATGAGGTCCAGGAAGTTGCGGTTGGCGTCGAGCACGACGCCGTGCGTGTCGAACTCGACGACGGCCTGCGCCCGGTTGATCGCGGACACCTTGCCCTCGAACTCGACGCTGCGCCGCTTCGACTCCGTCACGTCGGTCGCGAACTTCACCACCTTGTAGGGGCGGCCCTCCAGGTCGAAGATCGGGTTGTACGTCGCCTGCAGCCACACCTCGCGGCCGCCCTTGCCGAAGCGCTTGTACTCCCCGGTCTCGAACTCGCCGCGGCCCAGCCGCGCCCAGAAGTCGCGGTACTCCTCGCTGACCGCGTACGCCGGCTCGACGAAGATCCGGTGGTGCCTGCCCTTGAGCTCGTCGGAGCTGCCGTACCCCATCGTCTCCAGGAAGTTGCGGTTGGCCGACAGGATCATCCCGTCCAGGTCGAACTCGATGACCGCCTGCGCCCGGTCGATCGCGGCGACCTTGCCCTCGAACTCGGCGTTGCGCTGCTTGACGCCGGTGATGTCGGTGGCGTACTCCACCACCTTGGCCGGCCGGCCCTCCGTGTCGAGGATCGGGTTGTAGCTGGCCTGCAGCCACACCTCCCGCCCGTTCTTGCCGAGCCGCTTGTACTCCCCGGTCTCGAACTGGCCCTTGGCCAGGCGCTGCCAGAACCCGCGGTACGCGCTGCTGTGCGCCTCCTCCTCCCCGACGAGGAGCTTGTGATGCTGCCCGACCAGCTCGCGCTCCTCGTAGCCGGTCAGCTGCAGGAAGTTGCGGTTCACCGCCCGGATCGTGCCGTCGAGGTCGAACTCGACGGCGGCCTGCGCCCGCGAGATCGCCGCCACCTTGCCCTCGAACTCCGCCTGCACGCGCTTGGACTCGGTGATGTCCAGCGCGTACTTCACCACCTTGTACGGCCGGCCCTCCAGGTCCAGGATCGGGTTGTAGGTGGCCCGCAGCCACACCTCCCGCCCGCCCCGGCCGAAGCGCTTGTACTCGCCGCTGGCCACCTCGCCGCGCCCGAGCCGCGCCCAGAAGTCCTCGTAGGCCTTGGTGGCGGCGTAGGACTCCTCGACGAACAGGCGGTGGTGCTGCCCGACGATGTCGCCCAGCGAGTACCCGGTCAGCTGCAGGAAGTTCTCGTTCGCCGCGAGGATCTGGCCGCCGAGGTCGAACTCGACCACCGCCTGGGCCCGGTCGACCGCCGCGTACTTGCCGCGCAGCTCCGCCAGCAGCCGCCGGTCGTTGGTGATGTCGTAGGCGGTGACCAGGATCGTGTCCGGCTCCCGCGCGCCGCTGCCCACCGGCCCGCAGTTGAACCGCAGCCACCGCTGCCGCCCGCCACTGTCCACGATGGAGTTGACCTGCTCCACGAACTTGCCCGCCCGCCCGGCGTCGAGCAGCTGGTCGACGGCCTGCGACTGCAGGTGCCACAGCTCCTCCAGCCGCTTGCCGACGATCTGCTCCACCGGACTGTCGGTGGTCTCGAGCACCCGGTCGTTGACGGCGGTGATCGACCCGTTCTTGGCGTTGAGGACGAGCACCAGCCGCTCCTGCAGCAGCAGGGCGAGCGACGCCGCGCCGAGCGCCGGCGTGGCCTGGTCACTGACGAGGCCGGTCGTTTCGGGCACGGTTGCTCCTTGGGTGCCGCCACGTTGCGATGCGTTCAACCGGCCTGTTCGGCCGCATCCCTGCCGCCTTGAGGCAAACCTCGCGGCCCGGCGCACATCCCGCAGCGCATCCTAGGAAACTAGGCCATGGGCCGGGAGGTACGGCATCGCCGGAAGCCGGGACGCCCGCCCTCAGCGGGCGGCGAGCCAGTCCGCGTAGCGGGTCGGGGCGATCCGGCCGCCGGGGCCGGCGATCAGCGCGTCGCCGTCCACCACCCCGCCGAAGAGGGAGGCCGCCGGATCGGCCACGACGTGGCGCGGGTCGCCGGTGGCCGCCAGGTAGCGGCGGACGAACTCGTCCAGCCGGATGACCTCCGGGCCGGCCAGGTCGAGCGTGCCGTTGCGGGGCGGGGACACAGCCAGGTCGGCCAGGGCCGCGGCCACGTCGTCGGCGGCGATGGGCTGGACCTGGGCGGGGATCAGGCGCACCGTGTCGCCGTGCGTCGACGCCGCCGCGATGCCCTCGGCGAACTCGAAGAACTGCGTGGCGCGCACGATCGTGAAGGGGACGCCGCCGGCCTCGACGACCTGCTCCTGGGCGGCCTTGGCCTCCAGGTGCGCGCTGCCGGGGACCTTGTCGGTGCCGACGATCGACAGGACCAGGTGGTGGCCCACGCCGGCCTTGCTGGCCGCGGCCAGCTGGTTGGCGGTGGCGGTACGGAAAAAGTGCAGCAGCTCGCCGTGCGAGGCCGGCGGCGTGTTGGTCACGTCCACCGTCACGGCGGCGCCGGACAGGACGTCGTCCAGACCCTCGCCGGTCAGCGCGTCGACACCCAGGCTGCGGGCGGCCGGGACCGCCTCGTGGCCGGCCGCGCGCAGCAGCGGGACCAGCCTGGCGCCGATCTGGCCGGTGCCGCCGAACACCACGATCTTCATTGCTCCCCCATTCAACTCGGACAACTTTTGTCCGGAACCTCCGGCAGCCTACCCGGACAACTCCTGTCCGAGTCAAGTACGATGTGATCGTGAAGATGTCCGGGGGCGTGGAGTGGGCGCTGCACTGCTGCGTGGCGCTGACCGTGGCCCGCTCCCCGGCGTCCGCGGCACGGCTCGCCGAGATGCACGACGTGTCGGCCAGCTACCTGGCCAAGCAGCTGCAGAGCCTCGCGCGGGCCGGGCTGGCGCACGCGGTCCAGGGCCACGCCGGCGGGTATGTGCTGACCCGCGACCCCGCGCTCATCACCGTGCTCGACGTGGTGGAGGCGGTGGACGGGGCCCGGCCCGCGTTCACCTGCACCGAGGTCCGCCAGCGCGGGCCGATCGCCGCCGCGCCCGAGCGGTGCCTCTCCCCCTGCTCGATCCACGCCGCCATGACGGCCGCCGACGAGGCGTGGCGGGCCGCCCTGCGAGGGGTGAGCATCGCCGACCTCGCCCGCGACGTCACCGACAAGACCGGGCCCGGCACGCTGCAGAGGATCGCCGACTGGCTGGGCTGAGCACGGCGGCGACCTCCGCGCCGTCCGGCAGCCCGAAGGCGCGCAGGGCCCGCGGTCACCCGGTGAGGCGGGCCGCGACCGCGTCGCGGACGTCGGCGGCGGCCGGCACGGGCACCCCGGCGGCCTCGGCCATCCGCCGCAGCGAGGTCATGGTGACGCCCGGCAGCCGGCAGGCGGTGAACCGGTCGAACACGCCGAGGTCCGGGTCGACGTTGAGGGCGAAGCCGTGGCTGGTCACCCCGCCGCGGATGCGCATCCCGATCGAGACGAGCTTGTGGTGCTCCGGCGTCCACACCCCGACGAGGCTGTCCGCGCCCTTGGGCGTCTCCCGCCGTACCGTCGCGAAACCGAGATCGGCAAGCGCGGCGACCAGGCCGAGCTCGAGCCAGCGCACCACGTCGCCGGGACCCCGTTCGCGCAGGTTCATCACCAGGTAGCCGACCAGCTGCCCGGGCCCGTGATAGGTGGCGTAGCCGCCGCGGTCGACCTCGACGACCTCGAGGGAGCCGTCCCGCGGCAGGTCCTCCGGCGGGGTGTGCCGCCCGTAGGTGACCACCGGCGGGTGCTCGAGCAGGAACAGCCGGTCGGGCGCCGCGCCCGCCTGGCGCTCGGCGACCCAGCCGCGCATCGCCTCCGTCGCCTCCGCGTATCCGACCACACCCAGGTCCACCCGCACCATGCCCGCCACGGAGCAATACTGCCTCGGCGGGCCCGGGTCCGAAACGTGCGGCGCGTCACCGGCGCCCGGGACCGAACGAGCCTCAGCGGTAGTCGTACCGGTCGCCGCTATCGGCGGAGAAGGCCCGCGCCAGCAGGGCGGCGATCCCGACACCCACGATGGCGATGCCGACCTGGACGGCGATGACGAGCCAGTCGTACGTCTGCCCGCCCACCGTCAGGTGCTTGTCGCTGTGCAGGTCCCACCGGTCGGCGGCCCAGGTGCCGGCGACGGCGGCGCCCATGCCGATGAGGACGGTCAGGATCAGGCCGATCGGCTGCCGGCCGGGCAGCAGGATCCGGGCGACGATCCCGATGACCGCGCCGAAGACGATCGCGGCCACGTAGTCGTGCAGTTGCATCCCGGGGCCTCCTCGTGGCTGGGTTTCTCCAGCTGCATTGTGACCCCGCCGCGCAACCCCCTCATCCGGCGGCGAAGTAGCCGGCGAACGGCGCCTCGTCCGCCGGGGCCACCGCCAGGTACTCGCCCGGGCGCCGCGTACGGTCGAGGTACACCCACACGAAAGGGACGGCCATGATGCAGCAACGCAGCTTCGACGTGGTGGTGGTCGGGGCCGGCCCCGGCGGCGAGGTCGCGGCCGGGCGGCTGGCCGAGGCCGGCCTCGAGGTCGCGATCGTGGAGGACCGCAAGGTCGGCGGGGAGTGCTCGTACTGGGCCTGCATCCCGTCGAAGGCGCTGCTGCGCCCGGGCGAGCTGCTCGCCGAGGCGCGCCGGGTGCCGGGCGTGGCCGAGGCGGTCACCGGCCCGCTGGACGCGGCCGCGGTGCTGCGCCGCCGCGACGAGCTCATCGGCGGGCTCGACGACGCCGGGCAGCTGCCGTGGCTGCAGGAGCGCGGGATCACCCTGGTCCGCGGGCGCGGGCGGCTCGACGGCGAGCGCCGGGTCGTCGTGGGCAAGGAGGTCCTGGAGGCGCGCAGGGCGGTCATCCTGGCCGGCGGCACCGCACCGGCCCTGCCGCCGATCGAGGGCCTGGCGGAGGCCGCGCCGTGGACCAACCGGGAGGCGACCACCGCCCGCGAGCTGCCCGGGCGGCTCGTCGTGCTCGGCGGCGGGGTGGTCGGCTCCGAGCTCACCCAGGCGTACGCGTCGCTGGGCACCCGGGTCACCCTGATCGAGGGCGAGCGGCGGCTGCTGCCGCGCGAGGAGGAGTTCGCCTGCGAGCAGGTCACCGCCGCCCTGACCGAGCTGGGCGTGGACATCCGCTGCGGGCAGAAGGCCGCCGGCGTGCGCCGCGAGGGCGACCGGGTCGTGGTCGCCCTCGGCGACGGCAGCACCGCCGAGGGCGACCAGCTGCTCGTGGCCACCGGGCGGGTGCCGGAGTCGCACGACCTGGGGCTGTCCGCCGTCGGCCTGCCCGAGGGCGGCTACATCGAGGCCGACGAGCACACCCGGGTGCCGGGGAAGGACTGGCTGTACGTCATCGGCGACCTCAACGGCCGCGCGCTGTTCACCCACATGGCGAAGTACCAGGCCGCCCTGGCCGCGGGGCACATCCTCGGCAAGCCGATCGCCGCCACCCACCTGGCCGACGGCCCGGGCGCCCCGCGGGTCATCTTCACCGACCCGCAGGTGGCGGCGGTCGGCCACACGACGGCCTCGGCGAAGGCGGCCGGGCTGGACGTGCGCGTCGTGGACCTGGGCACCTCGGCCAACGCCGGCGGCTCCTACTACGGCAGCGGCGCCCGCGGCACCAGCCGCTTCCTCATCGACGAGCGGCGCCAGGTCCTCGTCGGCGCCACCATCACCGGCTCCGAGGTCGCCGACTTCCTGCACGCCGCCACCATCGCCATCGTCGGCGAGGTCCCACTGTCCCGCCTGCGCCACGCCGTCCCGGCGTTCCCGACGCGCAGCGAGATCTGGCTGTACCTCTTCAACGCCCTCGGCCTGTGACCGCGGAGCTCATCGGGCGGCCGGTCGAGCGCGCGGCGCTCGACCGGCTCGTCGCCGACGCCCGCAACGGCCGCAGCGGCGTGCTGGTGCTGCGCGGCGAGCCCGGCATCGGCAAGACCGCGCTGCTGGACCACGCCGTCGCGGCCGCCGCGGCCTGCACCCTGGCCCGGACCGCGGGCGTCGAGGCCGAGACCGAGATCGCGTACGCCGCCCTGCACCAGCTCTGCGCCCCGCTCCTGGCCCAGCTGCCCACGCTGCCGGCCCCGCAGCGCACCGCCCTCGAGGTCGCCTTCGGCCTCGCCCCCGGCCCCGGACGCCCTCTTCGTCGGCCTGGCCGTGCTGGGCCTGCTCGCCGAGGCCGCCGCCGCCCGCCCCCTCGTCGCCCTCGTCGACGACGCCCAATGGCTCGACCCCATGTCGGCGGTGATCCTGGCCTTCGCCGCCCGCCGGCTCGCCGCCGAGTCCGTCGCCCTGGTCGTGGCCACCCACCCCGGCCCCGGCCCCTTCGACGGCCTGCCCGCCCTCGACCTGGAAGGCCTCGGCGAGGCCGAGGCCGAAACGCTCCTGGCATCGGTACTGCACGAGCCGCTCGACCCCCGCGTCCGCGCGACGATGCTGGCCGAGGCCCGCGGCAACCCCCTCGCCCTGCTGGAGCTCCCGGCGGCGACCTCCCACGAGACCCGCGCCTTCGGCCCCGGCACCCCGGGACCGCCCACCGGTGGCCTCTTCACGGGCCGCCTGGCCGCGCTCCCGCAGCCGGCCCGGCGGCTGCTGCTCACCGCGGCGGTC